>JAIBDQ010000214.1 GCA_024686135.1 Halobacteriovorax sp.
ATAAAGAACCAAATCAGATTACCGGCAAATGCTATGAAGTTGACTCCGAAACTAAAGGTGACAATTACATCAAGCAAGTTCCTGCAGAAGAGTGTAAAGATTGAAGAGTGATAATCCATATCAATCTACCGCGCTTCGCATCATTTACTAGGTCTACGCCCTAATATATACATACTTATCTCAACTTTTAGGAAGACCTATGGACCAAAATGCTAAGCGCGCGACCTTCGCGATCATCTCCCACCCGGATGCTGGTAAAACGACAATGACAGAGAAGCTATTGTGGTTTGGGCGAGTTATTCGAGAGGCCGGGATGGTAAAGTCCAAACAAGGAAATTACGCCAAGTCTGATTGGATGGAGATGGAAAAAGAACGTGGTATCTCTATCACCTCTTCTGTCATGAGTTTTCCATATTCCAAAAGGGCCATGCACTTACTCGACACTCCAGGGCATAAGGACTTCTCAGAAGATACTTATAGAACCCTTACTGCAGTAGAATCTGTTCTCATGATGATTGACTCTGCCAAAGGCGTAGAAGAGCAAACAAAAAAACTGATGGAAGTTTGCCGAATGAGGGATACCCCCATCGTTACCTTTATGAACAAATTTGATCGCGATGCTATGGACCCGTTTGAACTTATCGATAACGTAGAAGAAATTTGTTCTATTCAATGTGTACCGATGACCTGGCCCATTGGAGATGGGGTAGACTTTAAAGGTGTCTTTGATATTCAAAATAAAACGATACAAGTTTTTGAAGATAAAAACGATCCAAACAATCCTAAGATTATGGATGCAAGCAATTTGGACTCAGATGAAGTGATTGCTTATATTGGCGATACTCTACTAGAAAAATTAAAAAATGATTTAGAGATGGTTCAAGAGCTTATGCCTAAGTTTGATGAAGAAGAGTTTCTCGCTGGCATAATGACGCCTGTTTACTTTGGGTCTGCTTTAAATAATTTCGGAGTTAAAGAAGTTTTAGATATGATCGCTGGTCATGCCCCTGGTCCCCTCTCAAAAGAGGTTAAGCTACCTCCCTTCGATGAATCAGCAGAAACTAGAACGGTAGAGCCAAATGAGAAGAAGTTTAGCGGATTCATTTTTAAGATTCAGGCGAATATGGATAAAAGACATAGAGACCGTGTGGCCTTTATGCGAGTTTGCTCTGGCAGATTTGAAAGAGGACAAAAGATTCATCATGTAAGATCTGGCAAAGATATTAAAATCCCCAGTCCTTTAATGTTTCAAGCACAAGATAGAGAAATTACTGAGTACGCTCTACCAGGGGATATCATTGGATTGCATGATACTGGCAAGTTTCAAATCGGAGATACTTTTACAGAAGGTGAAAAAATACAAATCACAGGTATTCCTTCTTTTGCTCCAGAAATATTTAATAAAGTAATTCTAAAAGACCCTATGAAAGGAAAACAGCTCGATAAGGGTCTACAGCAGTTATCCGAAGAAGGAACCGTTCAGCTCTTTACCAGACATACAATTAACGAAAAGATTCTTGGTGCTGTTGGAATGCTTCAGTTTGAAGTTGTGAAGGCAAGACTAGAAGATGAATACAATGTTCAAGGAGCTTATGAGTCCTATCCATTCGCTGGGGTTCGTTGGCTGAAGTTTACCAATGATAAACAAAAAGATGATTTTATATCCAAGAATGCGTCTAATATTTGTTACGATGGTAAGGGTAGAGTTTGTTTTTCAGTAAAAAGTGATTGGGACCTAAAACTTGCTATGGAAAAAAACGAAGAAGTGAAATTCTATAAAAACTCAGACTATAGAGATTAATTAGACAAGATCTTCCATAGATTAATCCCGTCTCCATGAAACTTATCCACAGCTTCAGCCGCACATTGATTGCTCCATAAATCTGGCACGACCCTTAGTATTCCAGCTACAGCTTTCATAAAGCGCTCTCTTTGTTTAGCACTTAAATCTAGAGTTAATAGAGTTCTAGGAGCAAATCCAGCCAAGTAAAAGACATCATCTAAATTAACCTCGGTTAACATTGTATATTGATAAAGAATAGCTCCTATATTCACAGGTGAAAGAGTTAGGCTTAGACCCCCAGTTAAACCGATAGCATCACAGCTAGATATAGCTTTTGCCATTTCTTCTACCACTAACTTAAAATTCGGAAGGTTCATTCCATAAATCTGCTCAGCAAGTAAAATAAATTTTAAATATGATTTTATATGATGTGCTAGCGGTTTAATTTTCCAAACTTTATCAAGACCATCATTTTTAACAAACTCTTCAACTTCTTTTAAGTCGTTATTAAACTCATTTAAAACATCTTTTTCACCAAGACTTAAGGCAATCATCTTTGATAAAACAAGATAAGAGAACTGCTGATGCATAGGAAAGTTCTTGTCTCTTAAAAGACCGGATGCTTTTAGACCAAACTCTGCCGTCTCTTTAGCAAGTTCCCCTAATTCCAAACGCCCACTCTCTTTTGCTTCTGCTAATGCTTTTAGAAATTCACTAACCCCTAGACCTAAGGAGTAATTCGCTCCTACATTAAACGGCAGGCCAATAGTTTCACTACTGATACCTGCGGCAAAAGTTAAAAACTTACCTCGATAATCCTCATTATCCTTACAGCCAAGAGTTTTAAAAACACCGACATCAGCACTAATGCCTATGTCTGATTGAGCGGTAATTCCCGGAGCACAAAAAAGGGCCATCTTTCTGTTGTGAATCACAGCTTCATACTGAAGAGCTCCTCCAATTCCAACAAGAGCAGTACCAGAAGCAGAGACTCCGAACCCATGCATGCTATCTAGTGACTTGTCTTTAGCAAACCCCAAACCATAGAAAACATTGTCTCGAACTTTTATGTAGGTCTTTTTTATAAGATGAACGGTTTGCCATACTCTTTTAATTTCTTCTGGCCTAAGGTCCATAAAAGGAATTTTTAAATTCCCCCAAAAGGTATTGCCATTAACTTCGGCTAATTGACCTTCAGTATTTAAATTCTCATTTAATCTGGTAAACCTTTGTATTGATTCTTTATTACCGTACAGTTTAGTGCATATAAGGCTTTTTTTAGAAATACAGTCGTTATATAAAATATGAATCTTATTTCTCTTATTTAAGAATTGATATTCAAACTCAGACCATTTCTTTTTTAGTTTAGAGTAGGGATATTTTTTCGCGCATGTCCTTCTTGCTTTTGAGAAACATTCTCCGACGTTAACTCTCCACGCTTCCTTATTTAGCGCAGCTGGAAGCCTATTTGGCACTTCATTCTGTAGCTTTTTAGAACTGCATGAAACAGTGAATATGATTGTTAATATAAACAGAATTCTCATGCTAAATGCCCTCCAAGGCATTTAGCTTATCGGATTATTTTAGTGGAAGATGATAAAAGCGCCCCAATTCATCTAAGTATTTCTGGGTAATCATTCCATACCCTGGAAGTTTTTGACCATTTAACTCAAAGTCTCGTCCAAAGCCCTTAACTCCCCAAGAGTTCTTAAAGTAATAGACTCCTTTTTGAGTGACCTCTTTCCATTTACCATTTTCCATCAGTAGCCGAGTTTTAACCTCAATATTATCATCATAACCAACAAGGACAATAGAATGCCCGCCACCCCTTTCGTCGCAAACTTTTCGGTCTCTTGAGCCTTCAAGTGGAAAGCCTACTATCCCCTTATACCAAAGAGATTTTTTTCTCGGCTGAATATCAAACTTCTCAGTTTTAGAATGATTCCAAGAGCCGTAATATAACTTAAGACCAGCTATTACTGGAGTCCCTTCAGATAATATTTTCTTAGCGCGATCTTTTTCAATTTCATAAGATTTTAGTTTAGTGATGTTCTTTCTTAAATCATGGGTTTCCATAAAGGCCCTAGCCTCTTCTCTCATATGGTAGAACTCCTCATCCTTACTAAGGACTTCTTGGTCAGATCCTCTTAATAAGGTTGGATCCCTATGTCCCCAAAGACACGCTAAAAGATTATCACCAATAAGATGCCCACATCTCGGTCTTGCTAGAGGATGAGCGTCTAAGTCTGGCCATTTAACACCGAGGTAAGGCCATGTTGTCTCTTTCACTGTTCCAAAAAATCTAAGCTTTTTAATATTTCTATTTACTGTAGATCCTTCATCAGTTTGTCTGGTCATGGCCAGGTACTCTAGCCATTCTTCTGAGAGATCTATTTCCTTATTGGCCTGTCCATTTTTAATTAACAAGGCTTCAAGTAAAGCAGTAGTGGAGAAGATCGTACAAGTACCTCTATTTTTTTGTGACTTAACTGGTGTCATGATCGATAAAACTTGATCAACATCATTACGAGGGGGAAGTTTCCCAGCGTAGCTTAGCTGGCTTAAAAACAAGAGAGTAAGTAGTAGAAATTTCATAGAGCTATTGGAACTTAAGTAGATCTTTTTTGCACGACTCATTTAGTCGGTTACCATGGCAAAGTTTGCTTAATTCCGAGCATTTAAGGACTGTTATACAATGTTATGTGCGTAAAGCTGATGTAAATTTTGTTATGCGCTATAATATTAACCAATGCTACTCAAACTAAGGAAAGTTTATGTATCAATGCCTTAAAGTAGAA
>JAIBDQ010000114.1 GCA_024686135.1 Halobacteriovorax sp.
AACAACAATTCCCGAATGATCAGGAACAGCATAGACCGGATGGCTTACCTTCTTTGATTGAACCACTAGCTCTTTATCGTATCGTTCAGAGTTTCTATAATGCGGAAAGAATTCAAAAGGGACAATATTCATAGACTTAAGGTTTGATACTTTTTCATCGTTATCATCGCAATCAAACTTAGGATAGCCAGCCGTTTTTATATCTGGGGTCATCAGTATGGCACCCGCAGACATACCAGTTAGAACACCGCCTCTCTTAACATAGGCCTTTAACAGTGAAAGAATTCCTGTTTTTCTTAGGTATTTTAAAAAGTAATATGTATTCCCGCCGGACAGGTGAATAATATCACTGCTCATGGCCTCCGATAAAAGCACCTGATCATAGGGAACATCGATAGGAAAATGTATAAATCTTGTAAGTCCTAATTTTCGATAGTTTTGAACAAAGGCTATAAAATCTACTTCGGAATCATAAGAACAAGATGGAATATATGTGACTCGAGGATCTGAAACATTTGTTAATTTAATTGCCTCAGCATCTAAATGAAGATTTTCTTCCTCATGCCCCCCACCATAAAGAACTAATTTCACAATCCTTCCCTATACTCCCGGACAATTTTTAACATGCCCTTTACCAAATTAGATTGAGATTCTTTATCGGCATTTGCCATTTTTGATTCTGGCTTTAGATCTTGATAATCAACAAACTCGCTTAGGAGCTCAAAAAGCTTAGTTGGTTTTATTTTCGGTTTCGCGTACATTACTTTATGAACGATTTCAGATATTGAATCTCCAGTAACACGGTCCATTTTATTTATAATTGATGACCTCATGGTCATGTTTAAGAGAACGGTTTGTTCATCTTCCTCATTAAACTTGGCGGCTTTTCTAACCAGCTTCCAATAGGTCTCCTGAAACTCATCGATCTTTTTATCCCGGTAGGAATTAGGAGCGAGATCCTCTTGCGTACAATAGTAGCTTTTTATAATCTCTAAGAATTCATTCCTTTCGATATTTTCATTTCTAGAAAGGTAAAGCTGGGGAAGTTCCCTAAGAATATCTCGCATACAAAAGATAGCATTCCAGTTGATTCCATCTGGAACCTTATGGAGTCCAGCTTTACTTTTAGCTCTTTCAAAATAAGAAAAGCTTTCAAGCAAGGCATCGATTTCTTTTCTAGCCGGCTTTAATAGCGCTTCTTGCGTTTCAGGCTTAAAGCCAAGTTTATAAAGAAGGTTTTTTCTCTTATTTTTAATAAAATACTTATCAAACCTTTGGGTTGCCTTTGAATCTTTGAAGCTTTTTACATTCTTCTTTTCTTTTGTAATTAAGAAATCGACTAATTGAGCAAAGGTTTGAACTGTGTATCGGGCCTTGTCTTTTTGTTCAGGAATCGATGTCGAGAACCTATCGTCATCGTCATAACGGTACTCGCTATGAAAAAGTCCAAACTGCCTGATGGATCCAAAGTCAATCATCGAGCCATCCATAAGCACATTATCCCCGTCCCAATCGAGCCAGCAGAAGATATACTCGTCTTCTAGTTTTGCCGCCATTTTTGCAAAGACTTCAACTTCCCTCTTTAAAAAATATTGGAGCCTAGCGGTTCTTGAAGTTGGAACTTCATCCCACATGCCATTTTTTTCCTGACGCTCAATATAGTAGTCAACTAAGCTCTCAAGAGCCTCGAAGTTTCCTTGTTTTAAATGATTAAAGAGATGACTAGGTCTAAGTAAGTTTTGGTGGGCACGAACATTGATAGAAATATTATTTCCATAATCAATTACCGCCAAAACTCTTTCCGTATCAATTCCATTCTTATGAAAAATCTCACTGAAAAAAAGTGTAGACATACCTTCATCTAACTCTGAGTAGCCACAACCATAACTAATCGATGGGTCGCCACTTTGAAAAAACTTTTTCTTTATGGCCGTAGCCGGTGATAGGGCCGTGGCACCTGTTCCACATGAGCTCACATCCCAGGCCTTCCCTTTATGTTTTACAACACCATTCCAAATACTTCTTCCATCGCCAGAGGTTTTCCCCTGTTTGTTTGGATGCTGAAGCTGAAGATATCTCGTTGCCATATATTTATGGGGAAGAACTTCTTTTTCAGGAAATTTGATATTATTTATTTCATCATACTCATTGATAATAACAATCCCAAAAGTTTTTAAAATTTTCTTTTCAAGTTCGGGAGTCATTTTATCAGGGTGGCCTTTAGGAATAAGACCCATCTCTTTGCCGAGGGCAAAATTGAATGCTGCGACCTTACCACCTTTTCTTAACCTTGCACCGTACTCAATAAAAGCTTCATCACATGCTTTTTTTAACGGGTGATCTCCATTGATGGTGGAAAACTTTTCGTAGTCGTAGTTTACTTCTAAATCGTTCTTTCGTTTTAGTTTCGTCATAACGGTTTATATTGTACATTTTAACATGTTTTTGCCTTGCATGGTGGAATATAGTTCCAGTACCCGAGTGCTACACTCAAGAAATGTTTTTTCACTCCAAATGCCCTAGAAATTATGTATAATAATGAAGCTTGCCCCTACGGATCACATAGGGGCATTTGAGAGAAAAGCTAAGGATGGCTGTCAGTGAACCAAAACCTTTATCAAAAGCAAGAAAAGTCGCTTCTCGATGATAAGATCACGACTAAAAAGCTTGAGATTAATCTAAAGCGAAATCGCGAACAAGATAATGGCGACGAGCTTGATAAATTGGCTTCTGAGTTTGTTTTTGAGGATTGCCGAGATGAACTATGGAATCCTGAAAAATACTCTCTTCTTTATGCGACTCCTCTTTGGCATGAATCTAGCCCTTCACAAAAAATTCTCTTAAACCAGCTCTATTGGGTTGCTTATTATAGCCAAATAATCTCAGCTGAAATTGCAACGATTTTCCTTAATCAAACTTCGGCCGCAGGTCTTTATTCATTAGAGGACTTTAGGCTGGTCTGTGACACCCTCGATTTAGAGTCCATGCAAGAACGTGGTCACATCAATGCGTTTAAAACTATTTCTGAACAGGTTGAAGAAAAGCTTTTTGGTGAACGTCTTTTTACCTACCCCATGAAAAACTTTGCAACTGAAACAATGATTTTTCAAAACACAAATAGAGTAAAAGAATTTTGGAAGTGGATGCAACTCAATGCCTTCAGTTTTCTTTCTTCAAACAATGCTTTTATTGCCTGTCAGTACTTTACTGTTCGAGGACTTCGTACCTTAAAAGGTAAAATCGTTCAGCATGAATTAGGTCAATTCTACGATAAACATCATGATAAAGTTAATGCTCCAATCCCAAGTAAGATCTCATATCATCACTTTTTAGATGAAAGTTATCATTTTAATTCAAGTTCCATTATTGGCCATGACGTAATCCATACTTTGAAAAAACCAACAAAGTTTGAAGCTCATATTGCCAATATGGGGATAACTGGCTGTCAAAAAGATCATCAACATTTTAATATCTCAGTAAATGGTATCTTTTGGTATGAGCCGGCTTTATTTCCAGTGATCTATAAAGTCCTAAGAAGTCCTTATTTTGAATTTGATCATGTGGGTGCTTTGCAGATGATGGAAAAGTGCTTTCTTATGGAAAACCAGGCTATGCATTTAGCCTATGATACACACAATATTGCTTCAAAATCTTATCAGCAATATGTAGATGGTCTTCCTTATATCAGTAAAACAAATCGTGAGATGAAGCTCATGAAGAAAACAACAATAGAAAAATACTTAAGAACTAATAAACATGCATTTAAAAAATTTGAGGTAGAGAGTGAGCGGTACCTGCACCATTTCATTCAAGGACGAAAAGCACCCTCCACTATCAGTGGAAAAGGGATGCAACCCCAGCGAAACACTCAACAGCTCTAATAGCCCCGTTCTCTTTGGTTGTAGAACTGGTGTCTGTGGAACTTGTTTAGTTGAAATCACCAAAGGCGGCGAAAGTCTTGAGCCTGCGGGAGCTGCCGAGCGAGAGCTTCTAGAAGTTTTTGCTCCAGAAAATAAACTGGCCAGATTGTCCTGCCAGCTTCTAATTCAAGAAGACACGGAGTTTAACTACATTGGAAAATAAAGTTAACTTCAAGAATTTTTGGTATATCGCCTGCCAGTCAAAAGAGTTATCAAGAGATAAGCCCCTTGGTAGAACTATACTGGGAGAATGGTTAGTCCTCTTTAGAGATCAGGATGGAAAACCTAAGGCCTTTCAAGACCGCTGTATTCACCGAAATTATCAGCTCTCAAAAGGTGCCGTAAAAGATGGTTGTCTTAGATGTCCCTATCACGGGTGGACCTTTAACAGTGACGGACAGGTGGTTAATATTCCAGCTGAGGGACCGAATCAAAAAAGTCTTCCATCAAGAAAAGCACTTAGCTATGAATGTATTGAGCAAGACGATTTTATCTATGTCCGCCTAGAAAGAAATCCAGATCTAGAAGTTTCACCTTTCAGAATGCCTCACTACAAAGAAAAAGGTTATAAGACTGTTCGTTTGTTCAACGTCTTTAAAAATGATGTTACAAACTGTGCTGAAAACTATGTAGATGTTCCACATACAGTCTTTGTCCATGATGAAATTTTTAGAGTGAGTAAACAAGAGAAAGTAGAGGCCACTTGCAAAAGGGATAATGGCTCTGTCGAAATCGATTATAGAAATGAAACTGATAACCTTGGATGGTTTAGCTGGTTTTTAAACCCTAAAAAAACGCCAATTGTTCATAAAGACTATTTTCATATGCCTAATATCACTTCCGTAGAGTATATTTTCTCCCCAGGAAAAGAGTTTTTTATCACCAGTCAGTCCATTCCGATTAACGATCATCTCACCTGGGTTTATACAGATTTAACTTTTAAGTTTGGACCTCTTTGGAACTTTTTGGGAGCTCCCATCGTCAGATACCAGGGTCAGTCAGTCATTGATCAAGACATTGTTGTTTTAGATAACCAAATGGAAGTCATAAAAAAGTATGGGGCTGACTTTAATAATTCAAAAGCCGATATCGTCCATGTTTTTATCGAGTCTATAAGAGAAGAAATCCAAAAGGGCGGGGACCCCAGACGACTAAAGTCAAGAATCCAAGAATTTGAGTTTTGGGTATGATTTCAACAGTAGCCTTTATCATATTAATTCTTTTTACTCTTTCTTCTGACTTGAAAAGAAAGAAAATGCTAAGTAAATCTTTTGATGACTGGGTTCTGGACCTCTTCAACTTGCCAATTCAAGGGATAATTATCCCTATTCTCCAAACGGTCATACTCTACGGACTTTTCTCTGAATTATTTCCTGAATTTAAAGGAATGCTTAGTTTGCATCCAGTTTTATGCTTTATTCTAAATTTTGTTGTTGTTGATTATTTTTACTACTGGAATCATAGAATTCTACATTTTAACGGCCTATGGAATCTGCACAGAGTCCATCATTCTGTCCAAGATATGGATGTATTTGCCACAAGTAGGAATACTATCTGGACTTCCTTTTTAATTCTTTATGTTTGGGTCAATGCCGTGATGATCTTCCTCTTAAAAGACCCCACCTTTTTTGTTTTAGCAGCGGGACTAAGTGCCGCACTTGATCTTTGGAAACATTCAAACTTCCCAACCTCAAGGGTTCTTAGCGATAAGTTATTTATTGCAACCCCTATTGACCACCAATGGCATCATTCAACTGAACCCAACTCAAATTTTGGCGCGAACTTTAATCTCTGGGATAAAATTCACGGTACCTATCGAAGAGAATTAGAAAAACCTAATACTCTTGGGATTCCAACAGAACTTCCGCTATGGAAGGCTTTATTATTTCCATTTAAAGGCAATAAGCTATGACTTTATTAAGTAAATTAATGGCCCTTTTCCCAACCATTCACTTTGCACTTATCGTGCTAAGCCTATTTTGTTTTGCTAAAAACCCTAGTTTAATTAGTGTTTCTTTAATCCCTACAGCAGTCTATCTTTTTCCTCTTTTTATTTTTAGACTTATGGGCGTTTTCTACCCAATTAAAGAAGGAAAATCCGACTTATCAAAAGATAAGTACTCCCCTTGGTGGGGAGGGCATCAAATCCAACTTCTCTTTTATGTGGTCCCATCTTTTGAAGCTTTACTACGTGTTATACCTGGAGCCTTTAGTCTGTGGCTGCGCCTTTGGGGAAGTAAAGTTGGGAAAGGAGTCTACTGGACACCCAACGTTGAAATAGATGACAGATCAATGGTGGAAATTGGTGATCATGTCCTTTTCGGCCACAAAGTTGAACTTGTTAGTCATGTTGTCGGTGGAAAGAAGGGTGTCTTTTCTCTTTACTCTAAAAATATTGTCATAGGAAAAGGAGCTTTTGTAGGCGCAGGTTCTAGACTTGGACCAGGAGCTGAAATTGCTGGAGGATGCTTTCTTCCCGTTTTATCCGATATTTATATCGATGAATATATTCCTAAAAAACACGACTTAAAATACAAACATCCTCGTTGGCCAATAAAGAAAAAAGAAGACTACAAGGACTTAGGAATTGATTAAATTTCTTTCTCCCATCATTCGAACTTTCTTAAGACTAATATTATCCAGATCTTCTAAGCGATTTGAAAAAGCACTCGAATCTCCCATTGAGAGTCAGGAGAAAACATTTAAAAAGATTATGACACTTTATAATTCCTCCTCTTATGGACTAGGATTAGGAAAGGTCGCTAATTATGACGAATATTCTAAAATAGTTCCTATTATCAATTACGATTCTATTGCTGATAAAATACTGTCCATGAAACAAACGAATGATAATTATTTCTCTCCGGGACCAGTTATTTTCTATGAACCGACAAGTGGTTCAAGTGGCGCAAAAAAACTCATTCCTTATACATGGGCCCTCAAATCGTGCTTTTCAAATATGTTTTCACTCTGGGCCCGAGATCTCTTAGTTAATGGACCTAAGCTAAAATATGGAAAACTTTACTTTTCTATAAGTCCTCAATTTAAAGAAGAGAGAGATGGACTTGACGATGATACTGAGTATCTAGAAGGTTTTTTTTCATGGTTTCTCAAAGCTTTTTTTACAACCCCTAAAAAAATTAAGAAAATAAAAGATCCCCATGGATTTAAAAAAGTACTGGCTCTACATCTATTAGCAGAGGAAAATTTAGAGATAATCAGTATTTGGAATCCTTCAACATTTTCAGTTCTTCTTGATTTTATTGACACCAATAGAAAAGAGCTCCTTATTGATTTAGAAAGAGGTTTTATTAGTCAGGAAGGACTTACCTTTAAATTAAAAAAACCTAGTGCAAAAAGAAAATTCTTAATAAAAGACAGACCATTTCCTGAAATTTGGCCAAGACTAAAACTTATAAGTTGCTGGGGATCAAAAGATGCTGAGTTAGGTTTTAATAAATTAAAAAGGATTTTCCCTAATGCTTTCTTGCAAGCAAAGGGATTGCTCGCCACTGAGGCTCCTATAACAATACCGCTCATACAGGCCAATGGGTTCGTCCCTCTTGTTAGGTCAATCTTTTATGAATTTGAGAACCAGAGCGGTGAGATATTAAGGCTACATGAGATTGTCGGCGGGGAAACATATAAACTTATAGTAAGTACCCCTGGTGGACTATATCGATATTCAATGGGAGATAGGGTAAGCGTTAAAAAGTTTTATCGTGAAACTCCCTGTTTAGAGTTTGAGGGTCGTGGTCCAGAGACCTCTGATCTCTTCGGTGAAAAGATAAATCTTAATTTTTTAATTAATATAATTAAAGAACTAGATAGTGAAGACTATTATCTTTTTTATCCAAATAGAATTGATGAAAGTCACGGCCACTATACTCTCTTAACAAATAATACTGATAAAAGTCTTAGCTCTACCATTGAAAAAAAACTAATGACAGGCTTCCATTATAAAGTAGCAAGAAACCTTGGAAATTTAAGCCCTCTCGTGGTTATTTGTAAAGAGGATATGAATGAAAGAGTCTTGAACTATCTTCAAAAGGAAAAAGGCATGAAGCTTGGTGATATTAAACCTACCCTTTTACTAAAAGAGTTTGATACTAAATATCTTAATTAGCTGAAGGGCAAGTTTTAATGACATCATTTTTGCAACTTGCGGGAAGTCTTCCCTTTTGCTGCATTTCAATATTTAGTAACCGAAAGAATCCACTGGAGTGCGTATCATGAGCTTGCGGATTAACAATCAATCCTTCAATTCCCTGATCTAAAAATTGATTTTTAATAAAGAAACATGCCATATTTTTATCGGATGTCTTTGCAGCAACCCAATCAGCAAAATCTTCTTCAGAATACATATTCTCTTTCCACAAATACTTCTTATTTCCTAATGAGCGGACTTCTTTTTGTTCGTTATTTTGAACTTCCTTATGAGTCGTGGCCAAGCACTGACGAACCCTAGCGAAGGTGTAAGTGGTGTCTTGAGAGAGAGGATGAGATTCCATAAAGTGCCCGATATGATGACCTAACTCATGGGCCAAAACTTGCTTGCCCGGTCCATCAAACTCCTTCACTGCGTAGGGACCCATCTTAATCCCATTATAAGTTCCAATATATAAATCTGGGATAGGATTTACCCCCACAAGTGGGGCGAGTTCATTTAGACCGCCTATAATACTTTGTCCTGCTAGTAGCTTTTGTAAGTACTGCCGACCAAAATATGATGGCGCTTGAGTGTTTTTTGAATCTTGCAATAATTTTAAGCTATTATCTGCTAAAGACTTTTTATAATCGAGCCATCTTTCTATTTTTTCTAAATACTGCTTCTTACTATCCGGTAGTTTTATATGAAGTTTATTAATCTTCGATTGAACAATTGATGTTGATCTTTTTGAAAAGATTTCTCCAAACTTCTTAAAAAATCCGTCAATGAATCCTGGAATTTTCTTTTTAATTTCCTCTTTTTTAGATCCTGTGGGTAAAGTATCAATTCCTTGTAAAATAGAAGTAACATGTGGGTAGAGGTCAAAATTATTAACATTATCTCCATCACCGATATAGATTTTCTGTTGTTCTTTTAGAAAACTTAAAGTTGAATGATAGAGGTCTTTTTGAGGTTGTGACCAGTCTCTATCAAATCTCTCTCTGTTATAAAAGCTGGTCTTAGTAAAGTTTGGCTTTGAAAGCTTTCTAAAGTCTTTTTTAGATAAGCCTTTCTTTAAAGAGTTGAGCAATAAGGCTTTTTGCAAAAGAGTATTCAAATCAATCGATACATCTTCTAATGTTCCTTCAATATATTCAGGGTCTATTGTTCCAGTTCCAAGAACTTTTTTGAAGTGTTCTACGGCCCCAAACTTAACACTTCTTAAGGCTTCGTGGGGGGTAACGCCCTCTTTTTGTTTTTTCATGAAGTCTTTTATCACAAACTCAGGACCTAGGATCTCAAGGGCCATAAGTGAGTTTGAATCTGAATAGAGCGCTTCGATAGCCTTTATGGCCGATTTTTTTTCACTTCTATTTAAATTAAACGCTTTTCCTAAGCGAGCCTTTGCCTTCCTTTCACTTAAAATCTTAAACTGAAAGCCCTTGTCTCCCTTAAGTTTTATCTCAAAAAGATCTTTATTTTCTACAACAAAGGCCATGAGGTCACCGATATTGGTATTAAAATTATCAAAGCTGGTGCTTAAATTATGCCCCTTCTCTAGAAAGTCTATGGCCGCTTTTATCCTATATCCTGTTAGTCTTAACTCCGTTCCGTAAAAATCTTTTAGTTTTCGGGCTACGTGGCTGATCTTTGGAAGATGTTCCTCGTAACCTGTACCACTACAGATCTTTTTAGCAATGATGGGGTTATCTCCACCAGCTACACAAGCTACAACTTGATGAAAATCTTCA
>JAIBDQ010000108.1 GCA_024686135.1 Halobacteriovorax sp.
AAGTCGATTTCAAACTTTCGGGTTTCTTCTGAACTATAGACAACAGCGCCCAGTTCTCTAAAGCTTCCCTGGAGAGTATCAGGGTTAATATTAGATGAGCCAACCATAAGAATTTTTCCGTCAAAGCTTGTGATCTTACGGTGGTTTTCCTGATGATAAGTTTGAGTCATTCCATTAATAAAGTTGGCCATGGCCCCATGAAGCTTTCTCGATCTCACTTCAATGCCAGCATCCTTCATTTTTTTCACAAACATTGTGTTTGGAAAACCATTGAAACCAAAGTTTTCATTATTATCGAGAAGAATCTTAATGTTGATATTAGAGTTCATTTTCTTTTTAAGGATAAGAGCATCGACGATATAAGGATCATACAAAAAGAGCTGCTCCATATAAATATGTGTCTTTGCCTCTTTTATCAGTTCAATAAAAGTATTCCTCACGTTTCTAATTTTCCCGTCAACACTGGCCTCGGCGATTCTTAAGGTCGAGCTTCCCATAGCAGGGTACTCGTCTCTTTGGATCTTAAAACTTTCAAGAATTTCTTCTTTACGAGAAAGGTAGGCCTTATTGTCAAAACCTTGCTCTTTATAAAAAAACCAGCTGAGCTCTTTTTCATCTTCAGTGAGTGCAGCTTCTAGATCTTCCATATAGGAGTCTTGTACAAGGGCAGCGGCGGGTCCTTTGACCCAAAGAGTGTTGTCGTAGTAGTAGGAGCCGCTATGGTCCGTCCAGTTTTTACTTCCAAAAAAGGCTTCAGGTGCATCTGAATTGGCATCAATAATAAGAACTTTTGAGTGATCAATCTTTGATTCAAAGTAAGTGTTTCTTTTTTCAATCTCGTCAAAGACTTCTTCAGTCTTTGGTATAAGCCCTGTTAAATTAAAAGGAACACCAGGAGGATGCCTTTGAATATTCGCTTGAAGAAGGTAAACTCTTTCTTTAACTTTGGGGTCTTCTTCAATTCTCTTTTTAATATATTCAAAGATGGGCATCATCTCATCTTTCATATTGTAGTTTGTAGCGTAGTCGTGAAGAAAGAGAAGTTTAAAGCCTTCTTTCTTTTTGAGAGCTTCATCGATGGCGAACTTGGCAAAAGTTCCACCCATGGTTCCTCCAAAAAGAAAAATATCGATAAAGATGCTTTTCTTTGAGCGCTTAACCATTTCTACCATTCTTTTAAAAATCTGGTCTTTAAAAACCGGATGGTTTTCAATTTTCATATAGGGTTTTGAAAAGTCCAAGCTTCCACCGTTAAAGATGGAGCGCTTATTAACCCATTCAATCCTATCTACCCCAACTTCATTATGGCTTAGGAGCTCAACTTGGTTTCCTGGTATTAAACCATAGGGGTCTAATACATAGCCTTTTATGTCTTTTGAAAAATCACTTAATTTTGTAACGAGAAGCTTTGTTTCAAGAATTGACTGAATAAAAATATAATCGTCTTCAGTGGAACTTATAATATTAGCTTTTTCTTTAATATCTTCTAGGAACTCTGTGGCGATTTTCTCTGGTGATAAATCCAGTTGACCCGTGAGTTCGCGAAGGGTCTGTAAGGCCATAAGAGAATTAGAACTAGTCGGATTTTGAATATAGTCTCTTAGTGACATGAGTTTATGAATCTGTATATAGCTTAAAACCTGATTTAATTTTTTCTGGTCAGGGTTTATAAACCTCCAATAAACAATTGGTCTCAGAACTTCACCCGGGAAAAACTTATCCGTTGCTTTTAAGAACTTCTTTATTTTTTTTCTATTTTTTTTATTTTGTTTTAAATAAAGAACTTTGAAATCCGTTTCTAAAGCGTAATCACTTTTACCGAATAGACTTGGGTAGACTTCTAGATAGAAATCTCTAAGGATTATAGAGTCTTTGATATAAACCGATTTAGCTTCAGCTAGGGAGGTAATGAAGAATAAAATAAGGAGTAGTGATTTCACTTGGAACCAACCTCCTTAAACATAGAATGAAAGCGATGCAGTTTTAAGGCCTTGATCATACTTTGGGCGTCATCCCCTAATAATGAGTGTCTAACCTGACTTTTAAATTTTCTTTTTTGACCGAGACTAAAACCCGACCAGTCTCCATGAGATTTAACTTTTGATGACTGGCTAAAGCGTTTCTTATCTACATCAAAGACAAGCTTTTTTAATTCAAATTCATAATCCTTTTTTTGATCTCTTCCCAAAAAAAGAAGTTTATTTGGTCTTGAGTCTTTAGAAAAAAGATTGAGATTGGCGATAGGTCCGACTCGATAGTGCTCTGGGTATTTAATCTTTCCGAAATAGACTTCTATCTTATCAGCTCTAGGCTTTAAGTTTCTTAAATTGAATGGCTTAGTCAAATCAACAGTGATGATTCGTGGCTTATCTGTCTTGTTCCACTTGGCATTTAATTTAGTTTTTAGTCCTGTCAAGGGAATGCTCGGGTTCCAATTGGGGTTCATTTTAAAATAGCGTCTATACTTTACGAATCCCTTTACTGCGTTCTTTGGAGGATTGGGTATCGGGTTCAATGGATTCCAATTAAGATCAGCAACTTTGAACCAAAGAGTGATCACACCGCCAATATTTTGATAATCTTTAGAAGCAGGACTAGCTCTATTAAGAAGCTGATCTTTAAAATCACGATCTTTAGTTTCTAAGCTTTTAAGGAGGTTTCCAGTCTGATTACTGTCAAAGAATTGGTTCGAGGCCATAAGGCTTTCAAACTTCTTCATTTGATGAGGCTTAAAATGTAAATCGACCTGGAAAGTTCCATTTACAATTTTCAAGACGTAAAGAGACTTTAAGAACTTTTTGCTAAAGGCTTCGATCAAATTATTCTTAAACAAATCCTTAGATATCTTCTCTTCAGATTTATTCAAGAGAGTCTCGCTAATGGCCATATGAAGTGCTAAGCGTGCTCTTTTTTTGATGGACTCACCATCTTTGTCAGTCCAAAACTTTATATCCATCTTATGATTTTTACTAAAATAGTCCCCATAGAGGTTAGGGTCTTTTCCTTCAAAAAAGCTTAGGCTGGCGGGATTACGTTTCTTTGAAGTTGAATCTTCTGACCAACGATTATCTAGTCTTGTTTGAGAAAAAACAAAGATAACAACCCCAAGGGTTGCTAAAGATACTTTAATCTTTTGATAGTGTTTTCTCATTTATTCAGACCCAAGCTACAACTAATAACTTTTCGGAATAATTTAGAATTTATTGAGAATCTGAGTCTTCTAGTGGGGAATATAGGGGCTTGAAATCATTCCTCTTCTTCAGCGTGAAATTCAGCAAATTCCTCTGTGTACATGAGCTGTTTACTATCCTTAATTCGGTCCACGTAAAGAACTCCAAATAGGTGATCTAATTCATGCTGGAAAACAGTAGCATCAAAATCTTCCAGGACAAGGGACTGCTCTTTACCATCTAAATTTTTAAAATCTACTTGGATCTTGCTTGGTCTTTCAACATAGCCTCTTAGACCTGGGACAGAGAGACAGCCTTCCCAAAAACCTTGAGGGGTTTCATCTAAAAACTTTATTTTTGGATTGATGACAACATAAAGAGGAGTTTCGTTAGCATCGGGATATCTTTCAGAGTCTTCTGGTACTCCCACTAGGGCCACTTGCTTACTTATACCGATTTGAGGAGCAGCTATTCCAATACCATCTTCCGCGGCCATTGTATCAAGTAGGTCTTGAACAAGTTCCTTCGTTTCTGGTGATAGAATTTCTTCATCGGTTAATGGGGCGGCCGTCTGCCTAAGTACTGGATGTCCCATTCGAATGACTTTTTTTACTGCCATGAGCTATCTCCCTTTATGGTCGAACTTTGCCCTATTCTACCACAGTTTGTAAAATCACTTGGACACTCACGAGGTTAAGTCATGAAAATTTTATTCGTTTGTTTAGGAAATATTTGTAGGTCACCAACTGCAGAGGGGATTTTTCAATCTCTAGTTAATAAAGCAGGTCTTAAAGATAAAGTCGTCGTGGATTCGGCGGGAACCAGTGGATGCCATGTGGGTGAGAGGGCAGATAGCCGAATGAGAGATCATGCTATGGCGCGAGGATATGCTTTAACAAGCATCTCTAGGAAGTTTGATGAGCATCGTGACTTTGAATTATTCGATAAGATTGTGGTGATGGATGCCGTAAACTATAGAGACGTTTTAGAGCTCGGTCCAAAATATAAAGATAAGATTTTTATGATGACGGACTTTTGCCAAAGTCACAGTGAAGAAAAAGTTCCAGATCCATACTATGGTGGAGCAGCAGGCTTTGAAAAAGTGATAGATATAGTCTTAGATGCTAGCGAAGGATTACTGGAAGTTATTCAAAAAGAATTATGAATAGAGATCAAAAAAACTATATTACACCGACAGGACTGAAGAGACTTTTTGACGAACAAGAATGGCTTCTTAAGGAAGAAAGACCTAGAGTAACCAAAGTTGTTACTTGGGCGGCTAGTCTCGGGGATAGATCTGAAAATGCAGACTATCAGTACGGGAAGAAAAGACTTCGAGAAATTGATAGGAGGCTTCGCTTCTTAGCTAAAAGAATTGATTCCGCGGAAGAAGTAGACCCCAAAAGTATTGATTCAAAAAAGATTCAATTTGGGGCCACAGTCCTTATTGAAGATGAGGAAGAGAATAAGAAAAAGTTAAGTATCGTTGGCATCGATGAAACGGATACTAAAAAAGGTTATATCAGTTGGATCTCTCCCATAGCCAAGGCCTTACTTGGGAAGGAAATAGGGGATGATGTGACTGTACAAACACCGCTTGGTGAAGTTGAATACAATATAATTAAAATTGAATACACCACAATTCCAATGGAGGAATGGCAATGCATATAGAAATTCCCATTAGTCTTGGTGAGCTATTAGATAAGCTTAGTATTTTGATGATCAAGTCGGAGATGATTTCCGATAGTGAAAAGCTTAAGGAAGTGGCCATCGAAGAGAAACTTCTTAAGGGAAAAGTTGATGCCTTGGGGATAGATTCTACTGAGCTTTTTGCCGAATTGCTGCAGATCAATAAGAAATTGTGGAAAATTGAAGATGATATTCGCGAGAAAGAAAGAAAAGATGAATTTGATAAGGAATTTATTGAATTGGCGCGAAGCGTATACGTAACAAATGATCAAAGATTTGATATTAAAAACCGTATTAATTTAAAATTTGGTTCAGCTATAAAAGAAGTTAAATCTTACGAAAAGTATTGAGGTAGAAGTATGAGTGTTTCAAGCACTATCCCTGTTGAGTTAAAGCATAAACTATATGAAGAGTCGGTTCAAAATCATGAAGCAGATCTTGAGTTTATGGAAGAGCAATTTGAAAGGTTTCGTAAAAGAAAGCCACGTACTTTAAGAGAAGACTTTGGTGGAACAGCTGCAATGGCCTGTGACTGGGTAAAAATTCATCCAGAGAATAAGGCCTGGGGGATTGATTTAGATCCAGAGCCAATGAAATATGGAATGGAAAATCATTATGCTCGTTTAACTGACGAACAAAGAACTCGCATGAAATATATTGAGGGCAACGTACTTCATAACTACGACTTTAAAGCTGATATTATTGCGGCCTTTAACTTCTCTTATTTTATCTTTAAGAAAAGAGCAGACCTATTAGAGTACTTTAAAAAGGCTTACGAAAGTTTGAATGAAGATGGAATCTTTATGGTTGATATTTTCGGTGGAACTGACTGTTATGAAGAACAAGTTGAGGAAACTGAGCATGATGACCATAGTTATTTTTGGGACTGTGATAAATTCAACCCACTAACAAGTGAATGTCTTTACTATATTCATTTTAAGACTCATCACGATGGGAAGAAGTACGAAAAGGCTTTTACCTATGACTGGCGCCATTGGACTCCTATGGAAATTAGAGAGCTTATGGAAGAAGCTGGATTCTCTAAAGTTTATACTTATTGGGAAGGCGAAGATGAGGACGGTGATGGAGACGGTGAGTTCTTCTTATCCGACAATGAAGAAAACTGCGAATCTTGGGTTATCTATATAGCCGGTTTAAAATAGTCCGCTATTAAACAAAGGAGGTGGAATTTTCCTCCTCCTGGCTTCTTTTTTTCAATAATAATCCCATGTTATAATTTATAAATGAGTGAATCGGGCAAAAAAACAATCATCATCGCTGATGATGAGGAAGGCATTCGTGATGTCTTTAGTATGATTATTGAATCATCTTTTGACCATGAGATTGTCCTTTGTGATTGTGCCGCTTCGGCCATCGATGCCATTAGAAAGAACCCAAGTATAGACCTTATTTTTAGCGACTATAATATGGGTGTAGATAATGGAGGGGATTTATACAAATTCTTAAGAGATAAGAACTTGGATATTCCCTTTACCTTGTGCTCTACCTATTCTCCAACGGAGATAGAAGGCTTCGAAGACTTCGATACTGAACACCCCCAAAATACATACTTTCAAAAGCCATTTTCTTCTGAAGACATCATCAAAAGAATTGAGGAGGTCTGCGGGGATGATATTGATCCGTCTTCTGAATCTCATAGTTTCGTTAAAGTTAGTCCTGAGAGATTTATGCGTCTTAATCAGGCCAAAGAGACTTTTGATGTTTTTATCCGTTTATCTAAAAAGAAATACGTTAAAATTATAAATGAAGGTGAATCCGAAAGCTTTGGAGTCATCGAAAAGTACATAAAGAAAGGTATCGACTATATATTTTTAGAGAACCAAAAATATGAGTCCTTCGAAACTCAAGCTGTCGAATCACTTTTTGAAAAATTTGAGCAAAAAATTGATTCCTCTTCAAAAGAAGAGTTAACGGGGATTGTTCTCGACAGTATAGAAGCCATTCAAGGAATGGTTAAAAACTTAGGTGTTAGCGAAAGAACGGTTGAGCTTATAGATAAAGTTGTTAAATCAACTGAGTTAATGATTACTAAAGGTGGCAATCTTACTGATCTTTTGAGTTTATTAAATTCTAGAGAGGGTTATATCAAAGATCATGGGTACCTATGCTCTTATGTCGCCTGCTCAATCGCAGAACGAATGAGCTGGAAAACGGAGGGGATATGGAAAAAGATTATCACTGCATCCCTTTTTCAAAATATTTCTTTAGATGAGAATGAATTTGCCATGATTTATGATTTGAATAGTAAGGAATATAAAGAGCTCGAAGATAGAATTCAGTCCAAGATTAAGCTGCATCCTCAAGACTCAGTGAAAATCCTTTCAAATGCCGAAGGAAGTTTTTCGGAAGATGTGAGAAAGATGATTCAAAATCATCACGAATTTCCTGATGGAAGTGGTTATCCCAGAGGTCTTGACTCCACAAACGTTTCGCCGCTAGAAGCCTTATTTATTATAGCGACGAACTTCTCGCATTCACTTGTCATGGCCAAGGACATTGAGCTCGTTAATATTCTTGCCCAAGATTATAATGAGAAGTACAACATGGGTAATTATAAAAAACCATATCAAGGTTTTCTAAAAGCATTCGTAAAACTCGTCCCTCAAAACAACTAGAACTTATTTACGATATAATTTTGCAGATTTTTTATGGTAAAAAGCTCTTTATGCTTAGGACAAAGAACTTTATCTTTATTGGCCTGGTTGATTTCTTCCACTAAAGTCATAAAATCAATTTCTGAATCTTTGGCCTCTAACGACTCGTTTATATCTTCAAAGAGGTTTTCTAGCTCTTCTCCCATTCCAAGCTCAGCTTGTTCAAGGACTTTTAAAACTTGGCTTCGACCGCGGTAGTGGCGAAAGTTTGAACTCATCATCTCTAAGTAGTATTGACCTTCGTAAGAAAAGGCCAAACCATTGGCTGATCCGGCCAAGGTCGTTCCTGTGTCTGTGGCCGTTGCTCCGGCGGTCATATTACTAACAGTACTGACTGCACCTCTCCCAACAAAATGAGAAGAAATAGCGGGGGCCGTGATTGGAGATACGATGACTTTCGTTTTATAGGCCTTATAAGCTTTTTGACACGATGCTTCAGCGTTCGCGCTAATCAATAATAAAACGATAATTCCTAAATAATTCATGCACCCAACTTTTAAAGAATGCTTGTATTTACTTAGCTGTGCACAATAATGCAAACAATTTTTAGTCTAGGCTAAAATTTTCAAAGTTAAGCTTAGGGTATTTCTTCTGGAGGGCCTTTGAAACTTGTTTATTACTTTGATCGAGTACCAAAATTTTATCAGTGTCATCAATCTGGGTCTTAACCCAAGACATAAGTGAAAGAACCTCTTTATCTAAAGAGTCTTGATCGGCCTTGATATGCCCTAGGAAAAAGTTTTTATCGAAGTGTTTTGTACAATAGAGGTTTTTTGAAGGGGACTTTGGGCCCGATTGTTCCATCTTTAGGAGTAGCCCGTTTAAGAAATAATTGAGGGCATAAAAAGGCCTTGGATAGGCCTCAAGAGCTTCATCTGAGATCCAAACAAGGCCTCTTACATGATGATTTAATTTTGATTGAAGTTGCTCAATATCTGAAGACACTCTTAATCCTTTGAAAGGGCATCTAGAATTCCATTAATAAATGAAAATGAATTCCCTGAACCAAATTTTTTGGCCAAGTTGACTCCTTCATTTATGACTACTGGTCCTGGAGTTTTATTGATAATTCTCATCTCGCAGGCACAAATCATTAAGATAGATAAGTCGATCTTATCCATATTCTCTATCTTCCAGCCCTTGGACTTTGAGATAACCCATTCTTCTAGGCCATCCCAATTCTCAATAGTTTTTTCAATAAGGTCTCTTGAGAAATTTAAAGATTCATCATCAAGAACATTATCTGGATGCTCGCTATCTTTTTCTGCATAAGAGTTTCTAAAATCAGATAATTTATTTTCAAGATCTTTGGAGTCTCCTAAAGAGTTCTTTAGGTCAGGTAACTGAAATTGGTAGATGAATTTGAAAGCAAATTCTCTGGCCTTACTGCGGGGTTTGGGTTGTTGCACCAATGACTCCTGATTCATTATTTTTCAAACTGGTAACAAAACCTTCTATATCATTAAAGTCCCAATAGATAGATGCAAATCTGATATAGGCCACAGCGTCTAGCTGTCTTAGTTTTTCCATTACATATTCGCCAATCAGTTTTGATGGAACTTCTTTCGCAGGATAGTCCCGAAGCATACCTTGTAATGACTCAACAACATCATCAATTTCAGAAGATGATATTTGAGTTTTCTGACAGGCATTTTGAAGACCTTTTAAAACTTTTTCTTTGCTAAAAGTTTCACGTCTTCAATCTGCTTTTACGATTGGCGGAATTTGATGAATGATTTTTTCATGAGTAGTGAACCTGAACTCACATTTTTCACATTTTCGTCGGCGACGGACTGACTGGCCTTCTAATTGAAGACGTGAATCAATGACCTTTGTGTCGCTATCGTTACAGTGTGGGCAATTCATTTATAAACCGGATATTCCTTGCAGAGGCTTTCGACCTCTAATTTAATCTTGTTCAAATTATCCGCATTGTCTTTGTTTTTTATGGCTTCGACAATCCAGTCTGCAATCTTTCCCATATGTTCTGTATTAAGTCCACGGGTGGTTATAGCAGGCGTTCCTAAGCGAATTCCAGAGGTTACGAAAGGAGATCTCTTGTCTCCAGGAATCATATTTTTATTGCAGGTGATTCCGGCCTCCTCAAGGATGGCCTCAGCTTCTTTACCAGTTACGTCCAGGCTATCAGTCTTAACTAAAATCAAGTGGTTATCTGTACCACCAGAGACAATCCCAACACCTTTACTTTGAAGGCTTTCAGCTAGGGCCTTAGCATTTTCGATAACTTTGGTTTGGTAGTCTTTATATTCTGGCTGTAGGGCCTCAAGAAAAGCAACGGCTTTTGATCCGATCACGTGCTCAAGAGGTCCCCCCTGAATTCCAGGGAAAACATTGAAGTTGATCTTTTTAGCTAATTCTTCATCATTGGTGAGAATGATTCCACCTCTTGGGCCACGAAGGGTCTTATGGGTTGTGGAAGTGACAAAATGCGCATGGGGCATTGGGGAAGGGTGAACTCCTGCAGCCACAAGTCCAGCGATATGGGCCATATCTACGAAAAGATAAGCATCTACGCTATCAGCAATTTCTCTAAATCTTTTGAAGTCAATAGTTCTTGGGTAAGCAGAAGCTCCGGCCACAATCATTTTCGGCTTTTCTTTAAGGGCCACTTCTTGAAGGTGATCGTAGTCAATCATTTCACTTTCTTCATTAAGACCGTAACTAATAATATCAAAAAGTTTTCCTGAAAAATTAACAGGAGAGCCGTGAGTTAAGTGACCACCTTGTGAAAGGTCCATTCCAAGAACTTTATCTCCAGGCTTCAGGGCCGCAAAGTAAACTGCCATATTGGCCTGTGAACCCGAGTGAGGTTGAACGT
>JAIBDQ010000081.1 GCA_024686135.1 Halobacteriovorax sp.
GTGAACAGCTTGGTTCCAAACTTCTAGATCTCTTGTTACGTCAGCGATAAAACCTGTATCTTTAAGAGCAATTTGATTTGCTAGTACAATATGAAAGGCACCGGCATTGGTATCTTCACATTCACCGTTGTCAGCAATTTTATTGTACTCCTCTTGGCTCATCTCTCCTCTTTGAACCTTTCTTTTTAGTTCAGCCAGATCAACATTACATCTTCCACCCAGAAATTGAGTTTGGGCATTGTTATGATGAAGATGATAAGTAAGAAGAGCTTTTAAATCAGAAGCTCCAAAAGGAATTTCAATCCCATTTGCACCGGTCACTATAACAGCTTTTGGGTTTTCAAAAAGAATAGTTGCAGGGGCCCAAGCGTGACAAAGTCCTTCCCAGGTAGGTATTTTAAAAGATGAGTCATACTCGTTTGACTCTGGAATTGTTTTTAAAACTTTAGTTCTGTTTCTTTCATACGTAGTTAGTGGGAAGTCAGTTCTTCCAAGGTAAAGATCATACTTTTCTGAAGGCGAAAGCTTCTTTAATTCTTCAAGGGGAAGTTGTTCAGAGTTTTTTTCAATTTTATACCCAGCTTTGGTGTGAGTTGTTCCTCGTTGATTCCAGCGGTAAGTGATTCCACCTTTAAAGGTTGGCCAATAGTCACCACTCCAAGGAGTTGTTGAAAGCTCACCTGTTTGTGGTAGCTCTTCAAATTTTACATTGTAATCATAAGTTCTAGTGATGTAGTCATAACCCATATTTCTAGGGCTATTTTTCCTATCCCATGCTCTTTTTTCTTCAGATGAATGGGCCGTCAGGCTGCTTAGTAGAATAAGTCCTGTGATAAGTTGAATCTTCATTTAATACCTCTCTCAAGTTGGCTAATTTAAAACTTGCTCTTTCTAACAGGAGGCAATATTTAAATGAAATTAATGTTTTTAACAATAGTTCAGTAGTGATACTAATGATGCGTAATTCCGCAATGATTCAAGGGTGTTATGATTTATAGAATAATGATAGATGCTCTATCTACTAATTAGATAATCTAAATGTAGAAATTACACCATAGTGATCAGATAAAGCTTTAGGTCCATTCATGTTTACTTTCGATTCTAAGACTTCAACCGCACCTCTATAGAAGATATAATCTATTCTTTTACCCTTGCCTGGCCTTACTTCGCCATTGGTGTACCCATTAATCTGATCATTAGAGGGTGTCTGAAGAGATTCAACGAAGTCTGAATAGCTATCTTTAAGATTCATAAGCTTATTGAACTCTGAGTAGTTATCTTGCATAGGATAGGTGTTCATATCACCAATCAGAAAAACCGGGTATTGATTAGAGTTTTTCTTGATAAACTTAGCGGTTTCATTGATCTGAAGTTCTCTTATGGAGTCCTTCCCAGCGGCATTGAGATGGGTGTTGTAAACGTCAACCTTTAGGCCTGGACCAATTATAATTCTTGTAAATAAGACACCTTTTTTAGCAAAGCAGTCCGTTCCAGCGCATTTTGAAAAGTTCATGGTTTTAACTTTTTCAATTTCATACTTACTTAAGGTTAAAAGTCCTGCTCCGGTTTTTAGAAATCCACGCTTATTAAATTTTGCAAAGTGAAGGTATTCACCCATTCTTTCTAAGTTTTTTGAACTTCGAGTAAAGGCCTCTTGAATCCCGATAATATCAGCCTTAGTCTTTACTAAGGCCTGAGGGATTTTCTTTTTAAATCTGGCCGGCTTACGAGGAAGTGGAAAAGGTCTGCCCCAAACATTGTAAGACATCACTTTTAGCTCAGTAGCAGAAGTGGGCAATGAAAAAAGGCTAACTATAAAAATAGCTGCGAGTTTTTGCGATAGATCCATGGCGCAAATATGCCATGTTTAGAAACGGAGAGTCAACTTAGCTAACTAGCTTTAATTTGGTCTTTTTGTTCTGATTTACGGCCTCTTTTGTTTTGTCTTTTACAGCTCCCATGACATGGGCAATTGGCCGAAAGTCTTCTGGATAAAAGCATTGATAGGCCTGACTTATAAGTCCAGTACAGCCTACACCTAGGATTATATTTCTAATGGCCATAGCATCTTCGTCACTAATCTTATCTGAATCACTATGGGCCAAAATACCCCGTAGCTCTAAAATTTTATTATCCTCAAGTGTCTTTTGAAGATCACTTGTTACCCAGCGGATAAACTGTTTATGCTTTCCAAAGGCCCTTGCAAAATTAAGGCGGTTACTCTTTGAAGCTTTTTGCACAAAATAAATCAGCTGATTGATAGAAAAGTTTTTATGAAACTGAGAAAGAGGAATGGCATCAGAGTCAATATCATCTAGCAATATTTTCGGAGGCATTACATAGGGATTAACAAAAAAATCGTCAGCGGCACCTTGCTTTTTTAAATGATGAAAAACAAGGTCGTTTAAAACGATCTCTAAGGCTTTTATATAGCTAAAAGCTACCTTCTTTAAATTATGATGTCGATTCTCAGACATATCAATTTCAGCAGACTCAATCTCATGTTTGGCCGAATGTGGAATCTTATTATACATCGGCTCTGGAAAAGCATAATTTTGTATTGTCTTAATAACCTTACTTAAACCGGTATTATTAATGGCTTGGTTTTCTTGTAATATCAAGTGAGAGCATTCGCTCGTATCAATTTGATCAAAATAATATTCATCAGCTAAATCTTGTAAGATAGCCGGATATCTTACGGCAGTTGTAAATGGTGAGACCTCATGAATTTTTAAATCCATAAATTCATTATCAATATAAAGTTCACTTAACTTATTGGCCGTTGATTCGTAGGTATACTCAAGAAGTGTAAAATCTGAAATCTTAAACCAAATTTCAACATTTTTGTCTTTATAGATATTCAAGGTCTTAAAGTCTTTTCCAATGGTTTTGTGAACACTCTCTACTTTTCCAACCCAGACATTTTTAAAATCGCTTATATAAAGATGAGTACTAACTCCATTCTCTAAGTTTTTCTCAATGACTTGTTTAAATTTTTCAAAATCGACTTTGTGATCCCTATCTTTGGCAATAAATTTACCCCAATAGGCATAAGCATTTTTATCTTTTTTAACCGCTTCTTTTAAATACTCATAGAACTCATGGGCCTGAGTATAGTCAGGTTCAATATAGTCATTTAAATGGGGATTAAATGTTAAATAAAAATGATGAGCTGAATACACGGTATTCTCCTTTTCCTTATTATCGGTCAATTTTGAGATTTTCCTGAGTGTTTTGTTCTGGTATTTAGTAATTTCAGAGGTTTAACTAAAGAATAAAAGCCTATGTTACAATTTCTCATGTTTTAGGGAGTTTGATTATGAAGATCTATCTAGTGAGACATGGACAGGCCGTTGGGCCAGAAATTGATCCAGAAAGACCGCTTACAAAACAAGGTGAAGCGGAGGTGGTCGAGTTGGCCAAGCAGATTAAGAGGAAGAGTTTTGGGATTGATGAAATCTGTCACAGTGGAATCCTAAGAGCAAAACAAACTGCCGAAATCCTTCAAAGGGAATTAGGGGGATCATTACCACTGACTCAAGTTGAGGATTTACTTCCGAGTAGTGAACCAAAAATTTGGGCCGAGATGCTTGAGCAGGGAAATAAAAATACCATGCTTGTCGGTCATATGCCTTATATGGCCCTATTGGGAGAGTTGTTAATAAGAAATGAATCCTCCTTAGGATTCTCTACAGCTTCCATGATTTCATTTGTCCTAGAAGAAGATGGCTTTAAGCTAGACTGGAAGTCTAATGAATAAAAAGCATTAATAAGCATAGCCCATCGATGACATAAAGAAACTTTGGGATTTCCTTATGCTTACCCATAATCAATTTACATAGAGTATAGCTAAGGAATCCCCAAATGATTCCATGAGATATAGAAAAGGTAAGTGGTATAAGAATCATTGCTAAAAATGCAGGAATAGCTTCTTCTAGTTCGTCCCACTTTATTTTTAATACCGGTGCCATCATAAAAGCTCCCACTAAAATTAATGCTGGGGCCGTAGCCTGAGTAGGAATCATTGAAAGTAACGGTGACAAGAATAGAAATGGGAAAAAGAGAAGACCAGCAACTACTGAAGTTAGTCCGGTACGTCCTCCTGCCTGAATACCAGCGGCTGATTCGATAAAACTGGTTGTAGGCGAGACCCCTATAATTCCTGAAAAAGTTGTTGCTACTGCGTCCACAAGTAGAGACTTTTTCATTCTAATAGGTCTTCCATTATCATCAACTAAACCACCTACTTGAGAGACACCAACAAAGGTTGATAGAGTGTCGAAGAGATCAGTAAACACAAGACTGAAGATCGCGGGATAGAGCGACCATTTAAGGGCACCCATAAAATCTAACTTTCCAAAGAGAGAAAAGTCTGGATAGGCAAAGACTCCTTTAAATGAAACGAGGATTTGATCCCCATAGAGCCTTCCAATAGGTATGAAGATTATCGTCGTAAGAATAATTCCAAAGAGAAGACCCCCTTGAATTTTTCTAAGAACAAAAAAGCATGTAATTGCGAAACCAATAAAAAATGAAACTGTTATGGGGTTAACAGGACCCATCGCAACTAAGGTGGGAGCACTGTCTACAACCATACCGGCATTTTTAAAACCTATGAAAGCAATAAAAAGACCTATCCCGCATGCAATCGCTTTTTGAAGGCTTACGGGAATACTATCGATGATTAGCTCCCTTAGTTTAAAAACCGAGAGTAATATAAAGATGACTCCTGACCAAAAAACGGCGCCTAGGGCAGTGGGAACTGGGACTTTCATTCCTATGACTAAGCTAAAAGTAAAAAAGGCATTTAGACCCATTCCAGGAGCTAATACGATGGGGTTATTAGCGTAAACTCCCATCGCTATGCTACTAAACATACTGATCAATACTGTGGCCGTGAGAAGAGCTGAATACTCGATGCCAGTTGCAGAGAGTACTCCTGGATTAACGACGATGATATATGAGCAGGCCAAAAAACTGGTGAGTCCAGCAATAAGTTCTGTCTTTATTGAGGTTTTAAATTCATCGAGACGAAAAAAGCTCTTAATCATAATTGATCCTTAATTTATAAGTCATAATTATTATAGGTAGCTTGAAATCCCTTAGCCATCTATTCTTGGCAGTTTTTTGACCTTTTTCTTATGAAAAGTAATTGAAATCAGTGGTACTTGAGAAAAACTCCTAATCCTATACAGTACGGAGGTCGGAGGGTTTTGGCATGAATATTACCAAAAGAGATTTGTTCAAAAGCTTTTACTCGAAACGAATCTATTTTATTCATCAACGTGAATCTTTCAAAGAAGAAGTTGTAAAACTTTCGACTTTAAAAAGTCTTATGAGCGTAAACTGCAGAGACTGGGAGAAGACCCCCGTAAGCTATTTATCGGCAAAGGAGTCGCTAGCTGTAGGGATCATGCTTTTTGTTAAGAAATCATACCGAGGCCAAAAATATATAGAAAAAGCCATTCAATATTGCGAATACGCCTACATGGAAACAAAAGACTTGGAGTTATCTTATCTGTCATCAATGGCCTTAGGTGTGCTTTATTTTGAGCTAGCTATGACGGAGAAGGAAACTCCACTTCAAGAGAAACTGTTCAAGACTTCAACGGCCTATTTAAAGACAGCTGGGGAACTGGCTCCAAGTGATGACCATAGCTGTTTATATCATGCAATTGTTCAGAGGGGACGAGGGGTTGATTTAGAGCTTGTTGCAAAAACTTTAGTGAGGGCGTCTAAGTCGACAGATTCGCCAAGGTCTATTTATAAACTATTAACAAATATCTATACAAAGCTTTGTATGGAGAAGGCTGCCTCATTCTATAAAAATAAAGTGGATCAAATAGATGAGGAAGATCTTATTATAAGTCAGTTCGCCGCTTAATTTAAAAAAAGTAATCTAAAATGATCTAAGACCTTAGGCCTTATTTTGAGGCTTTCTTTTAGCTTTTCTTTTTTTAGTTTCTTTAAAATTTTTCTTAGCTTTTTCTTCTTTTTCTTTAATTTAGACTCTTCCCATTTTTCGCGAGAAAGAGATTTAACCTTTTTGATACAGGAGTTATCACTACATACACCGTAAAGTTCATCTGAGTGACGGTCTAGCTGGTAAATCTCGTCGTATGTAGGTCTACTCCTTAATGGAGGTAGGCTAAGTTTTATCTCATCCTTTATATTACTGGGGATAAAAAGGAAAGCATCTAAAAGTTTAAGTTTTTCGTCTAGGGAAAGATTAGCCAATAGAATTTCTGCGGAGTTCTTTGGCCATTTCTCAACTTGAAATAGCTCGTCTGAATCCTTTGAATACTTTAGGCCTAAAAGAGCTCTTATTTTATTTCTCAAAGGGTCTAGGCTTGCAATGCTAACTTTAGGGTAAGGACTTAAGAACGACTTCTCAAAATAGACAGGAATCTTTATGGGCAATCTACCTGCAAAGAGTAGACTTCCTCGATTTGGAAACCGAGCTTTTTTAATAAGTTTAATTAGGGCTCCAGCACAGTTATTACCAAGAAATTTATATTTACCAAATTCTTCAGTGAAGGCGACTTTCAATTCTACCGGCTCAATATGCATAACTCTATGGTTATCAATAAGATTCCAACCAACGATCAACTCTGAATTAGATCTAAGTATCGGGAGAACTTTAAAATTTTTACTTAATTCTAGTTTCTCTGCCTTCTTAAGGGCTTGTTTCTTGGCGTTTTCTATTTGCTGTTTATCTAACTCTTGTTGACTTTTTTCTAGGTTGGTCCAGGCCTTAGATAAAATTGATATCAGGTCAGACCTCATTTGAGCTGTAGAAGGGATTATATGTCTTTCTAAAGAGCGATTCTCATTTTTGATATAGTCTTGATTAAAGTTTCTGAGTTTTTTCAAAAGAGGGAAAACAGGATATCCACCAAAAACGCCTCTTCTATTGCTAATTTTTGGACCATCCAAATCAGCAACAAAGCTGAGAACAAGATCATTACCTGAGTTTCCATAATTATCAACAAACCTAAGAAGTGTATGCCCGAAGCGGCTTTGGATTCTAGACTTTGAGCTTGCTGCTACAATTAACTCTAAACCAATGATCTGCTTCTTTTTTAATCTTTTTAAAAGTCTTCTGAAATTCTTTTGGTTATTTTCAATGATAGTCTGCTGTCTTATCGTAAAATAGGCAATTCTATTTTGCGCGTCTTCATCCATCTGCACATCATTTGCAAACGAAAGGTTAACTAAAAAAGTTAGTAAAAGAATTAACTTAAGCATCCATAATTCCACGTTTAATCAATATTCTTTCGTAGCAATATGGCCTTGTTATTGGCAATGGAGGGTGAAGAAAAGACAGGGTCTAAGTTATTGAATTCTTAAAAATCTAGGAGGCTTTCCGCTCTCTTATGACCTTGAAGGCTGGGAGAAAAGGAATGCAGCTTATTACCCTCAAGGATCTTATGGTAGTAAGCGAGGTAGGAATTAGTATGTTTTTGGATTGAGAATCGTTCTTCAGCTATAGTTCGAATCTTGATGGGATCAAACTTACTTGATTGATCTTGAGCTAGATTCATAACAAGTTCTTCAAAGTTTTTACAAATTATTCCAAGATCCTCAGTTACTAACTCTGCAAGACTTCCATAAGGTGAGCCGATAACAGGAAGTCCAAGGGCCATCGCTTCAACAATGGCGATACCAAAAGGCTCCTCCCATCTTACGGGGAACAAAAGGGCGTCACAATTTTTCATAATGGAGAGCTTCTCTTGGCCTCCAATAAAGCCGTGAGACTTTATACGTGGCCAAGGAACAAGACTTCTTCCTCCAATAATCTCTAAATGCTTTCTATTTCGGCGGCAAGCCCTTATACAATGTCTTAAATTCTTAACTCGCCAGCTTCCTTTGGCCAAGAATAGAAAACGATCCCAGTTCAGTTTTTTCGTACCATCAAAAGGGTATTCCTTAAAGTCTAGGGCGTTGTGAACAAACTCAGTGGCTCCATGTATGGTGGCATGTCTTTTAGAAACGAAAACAGAGTTAGGTAAAAAATTCTCTCCAAGTTGTCCGTTTCCATGGACGGTACATAGAGTTGGAAGACCAGATCGAACCTGATGATTATAAGAAAGGTGAGCAAGGTCTGTATCACTAGGAATAAGCTTCTCCCAGTTTAGATCTTCCTTTTCATATGGAATATGTTCTATTCCAAACTCTTTAACTTGGGAGTCAGGGTGACCAATCAAAACCACTTGATGCCCAAGCCTCGCAAGCTCTACCATATGCCAAAAAACTATTCTTTCTATGCCACCGTAGGTTTTTACGGGAAGAGGGGAGGCGCAGTGAAATACTATCTTCACTCGATGGCCCTATCATTTTGGAGTTCCTTTATTTTGGCGTATTTTAAAAAGGCGCTTAAGGCATTAATGGAGCAAATGATTAATCCATATCTTCCATCTAAAATTCCAAGTTTTAAAAAGTAATCTCTAAAAAACTTTAAAACTCCCCTTGAGGTCGGTTTTAAAAAAGAGCTCCTAACTCCTCTGGCATAAGCTTCTTTAGCCGCAATAGTGGTGAAATTATTTGTTTGATTTACATGAGAAGAGATGGATGGATAGCTATAATGTAGGATATCACCTTTAAGATGACTAACGGATGAGCCTTCCTTCATTTTTATGATATCGTGTGGGTTTGCTCCACTCCATCTACCACTATCTTTTTTCCAAAGTCTCAGTTTTTGATCTGGGTACCAGCCTGAATGCTTTATCCATTGGCCACAGTAATTGGTACATCTGTTAAAGAAATACCCTTCTCCGACCCAGTTCTCTTTAACCTTTAAAATATTACTTTGAAGTTCTTCATCTAAGGCCTCATCTCCGTCAATTGATATAATATATTCATGAGTGGCCAAGTCTAAGGCAAAGTTCTTCTGCTCTATATAACCTAAGAACTCTTGCTCAATTAACCTAACGTTAAAGCTCTTACAAATCTCTACTGTTTTATCTGTTGAGAAGGAATCTACGACAAGGATTTCATCAGCGAGGCCTTTTACTGAGCTAATGCAACGAGCTATGTTATTCTCTTCATTGAACGTTATAATTACAGCTGATATTTTGACCATCGAGGACTCGATTCCTTCGAAAAATTAGTTACTTATATGTCCTCATTATCGCCAAAAAACATTCTTATTGTCAAAAACAGGGCCATGGGCGATTCCGTCATGGGACTCTCTACGATTAGCTATATAAAGTCCCTTTATCCAGGTGCAAAGCTTTATTACGCCATCCCATCTTGGATGGCACCACTGTATAAAAATGTCCAAATTGATGCGGATGAAGTCATTTCTTTAGATTTAAAGAACCTTTTTGGATGGTGGAAACTTAGAAAAGTTTTGTTTAACAAAAGCATCGATCTTATTTATGAGATGCATATGTCGGGAAGAACGGAAAAGTTTTTTAAGCTTTATGAAAAGGTCTATAAAATTCCTTACTTCTCTCACAATCATCATCTAAAGAGTGGGGGAGAGGTCTTTGATCAAGGGAAAATTAAAGCGCTCATTCAAAGAGATCTAGATGGGGCCTGGTCTTATCTCGATAAAAAAGGACCATATCCAAATTATCTAAGCTTTAAACCACAAATGACGATTGATAGTTCACCTAAAAAACAAATTGTCTTAGGCGTGGTCGCAACCAGAAAGACTAAGATGTGGCCTCTCGATTATTATGCTGAGCTTTGTAAAAAAATAGCGAATAGTCATCCAGAGTTTAATATTGTGATTCCAATTTCAAATAGCGAAACAGATTCGAAAATAAAAGTAGAATTAACCTCTCTAGGTTTACCCGAACAAGTGAAATTTGTTCATAAGAGTTTGGACGAACTTCCGGAGTTTCTTGCAGGGTCAAAATTATATATCGGCAATGATACTGGCCTTAAGCATATCTGTATCGCCCTAGATGTTAAGACTTATACTTTCTTTGGTCCTGAACCACCTTTAGAGTGGCATCCTTACGATAAAGTTCAACACCCTTATTTTTATATAGATGGACTAGAGTGCAGAACAAAAACACATCATTATTGTGGGTTACATCAATGTGAGTCAATGATTTGCCTTAATCAGTTAGAGGTTGAAGACGTTTATAATAACCTCTCTGACTCTCTTAAATAAAAGGTCAAAAATTGGAAATATTCGGTGATATAAAAACCTTAGATAATCTGCCTTTAACTAAAAAATTATTGATGAGCGATCCGAAGTACTATGAAGTTTCCTATGCCATTAACGTTCATATGTTAGATGATAAGGGAGACTTAAAGTCGGTCAACCAATCTGATGCATTAAGACAGTGGTTAAATTTAAAACGCGAATTTCAAAGTCATGGGCTTGAAGTAGAGGTAGTTCCAGCGAAACCCGGCCTGCCGGATTTAGTTTTTACGGCCAATCAAAGTCTCTCACTTCCAGGTGGAAAAGTATTACTCTCTAAAATGAAATCTTCTCAAAGAGCTCCAGAAGTAAAAGTGCTTCAAACTTGGTATGAAGAGAATGGAATAAATAACTTTTACCAGATGAAAAATACCTTTGAGAGTATGGGGGATTTAATTTGGCATCCTGGAAAGAGACTCTATTGGGGTGGATATGGATTTCGAACTGAAAAGTCTGCTCTAGAGGAAATGCATAAGGTAACAAAAATACCAATAATCGGGTTAAAACTACAAATGGAAGAATTTTATCATTTAGATACCTGCTTTTCTATTTTAGATCATGAGAGTGTCGCCTATTATCCCAAGGCCTTTGACGATGAAACGAATGCATATATAAAAAACTGGTTTAAGAACTTAATTACTCTAGACGAAGATGAAGCTCTTCTAAACTTCGCTGGTAATTGTTATTGCCCAGATGGAAAAAATGTTTTCTTGCAATCGGGTTCAGAAAAATTTGAAAAGACTTTGAGAAATTTTGGCTTTAATCCCGTTGCCGTCGAGACTTCAGAATTCATAAAAGGTGGAGGCTCAGTTTTTTGCATGAAGCTTCCATTATTTTTTTAAAAGTTCTTTTTCTAAACTTTGCATATTCTTAATTTTGTCTCTTAAAAGAAGTTTTAAAGAGTCTTTCAAGTATTGTTCAAGATCTTCATCATTACTTCCCGTGTTTGAGATAATGAGGTCATAGAGCTCTCTTGTTTCTTCGGTTACGCTTAAAGTAATTTTGAAATCACTTAAATAATCATCAATTAAATCACGTATAAGCCCTGAAAGATTAATTCCAGTTTCATGAATTTTTGAATACTGATCTTCTCTAAGCATCAGACTGACGCGCTTTAAGTTTTGCTGAGGCATTTAACCACCTGAAAATACGTTAATACTCTATATATTATATCACCTATATATATGTGCAACAACCCATAATTATTAAAAAATGTAACTTTTTATATAATCATATGTTGCTGTATGTATGATTATGTCTTAATGTGTATATAACCATAAGGAGGAACATAGAATGGTTGTTGAAGTTAATAGTATTGAGAAAAAATGGGTGAGGTCAAAAGACGGATGGTTGTTTGGAGTCTTTGAAGGAATTGGAGAAAGGTATGATATCGAGCCAAATCTACTTAGGGCCGTTTGGTTTTTAAGTGTCTTTTTGTTTGGCTCTGGGATTTTCTTATACTTGTTAATGAGTATGGTTTTACCAAGAGAAGATAAGTTGGACTCTTTTGAAGATGCGAAATTCTTAGGTGTCTGTCTTAAACTTTCAAGAAACTACGGTATTGATTTAGGCCTAGTTAGGCTTATTACTGTTATGAGCTTCCTGGCCTCATTTGGTTTAGCTTTTATTGTTTATCTCGCAATTTTTATCTTTCTTCCGGAAAGCAAAGAAAGAATCTATTTTTAATATTATTAGGAGTTAGTTATATGAATTATTTAATACGAATTAAAAATTATTGGTCACATTTGTTTGATAATCTTCTTTGGCAAAAAGAATCTGAAAATCCGAGGCTACTTATTGAAAGTACTCTTAGGGATTATGCCAAAAAACAGTCTGAGACCAGAAAGTCTTTAACAAGTTTAATTTTTTATAAGAAACAATTAGAGGATAAACTTTGTAAAGCGGTTAATATGCTTGGGTTTTACCAAGATAAAGTTGAGCAGTTCGCTAAGCAGAACCGTGATGATGAGGCACTAGACTTAATGGGTAAGCTTGAATCTCTAGCAGAAGAAAAAGAATTTATTGATCAACAGCTTTTAAAGCTAAATAAAGATATTGATCAGGCAAAAAAAATGGAGAACGATCTTAGGGTGAAGATGGTTCTAGCAAGAGAGAAGATGGAAGTTCTTTCAGGTCGAATGGAAGCGATGAAGCTTAGAAAAAAGCTTAAGCAGAGCTTATCTCAAATTTCCATCGGAGCTAAGAACTGGGATGTTGACTCTAAAATCCAAAAGCTTGAAAAAGAAGTCTTCAAACTTGAACTTGAAAACTCTGATTTAAATCAAGAAAGAGAGTTAGAGGATGGTTTTGAAGAATGGGAGAAGAAAAAACTTAAAGAAGCGAGACGGGACAAGCTTGAACAGCTTAAAAAGAAATTTGTAAAACCCGTAGATATAAAACAATTAGACTATGTTTGTACTTAGGAGTTTAAAATGAAAAAGGAAAAAAATAGGGTCATTAGCCTGGCTGCACTAACAATGTTTTGTACCTTATTGGGCTTCAAAATTGGAGCCATTATCTTTGGATTCCTAACAATTATTAAGGCGTTTAAGTATTGGCAAGACCCAGATCGTTTGCTTAGAGAAAGAATTTATGAAGACTCTCAAAGGTGGGAGGTAAAAGTTCCAAATTCCTATTTAGTGAGAAAAAAGATCTTTTCAATTTATTCTAGAATTCAAAGACAAGAAA
>JAIBDQ010000096.1 GCA_024686135.1 Halobacteriovorax sp.
CTTGATCATGATGGAATAGTTGATTTATCTAAGAGATTATCTGACTTATAAAATAGGTTTGAATTGTAAGACCGGTTGAAACAATAAAGACCATGGCTAAAGTGAGTCTTACGGTTATTTTAAATTCAATTTAAGACGCTAACTATTTTTGTGAAAAAATTCTTTTAGGAGTTTGTTGAATTCTTTAGTGCGTTCGTAGTGAGGGGCATGACCGCAGTCATTGATTATTTTTAGATCAATATCGGCTTTTAGTTTTTTTATTTCTTCGGCCGTTTGAATTGGAAATAGTGAGTCCTTATCACCCCAGATCATTTGGATAGGCATGTTAAGATCTTTAATATGATGGTTGAGAAAAAGACCATTTTTATGCCCGTGCTCCACTGATTCAAGGCCGTGTGTTAAATCGTAAACAAGCTTTTCATACCATTTTTTTTCCTGGTGGATCTTCTCATAGAGAAACTCAAAGACAGGTTTAGGAACGAAAGGTGTTTTATGAAAAACTCGATTTAAGAGGCCGTCATAATCATTTGGTTCATCTATTAAAAAAAGATTATTACCAGCTAAGAATTCATCGAGCACCGAGTGTACATGGTCAAAATAAAAACCGGCTGAATCAATAAGTGTTAGGGATATTACTTTCTCTGGTGCTTTCAAGGCCGCGAAAGTTGAGATGGCCCCGCCCATGGAATTTCCTGCAAGATGAAACTCATGGAGACCGATATCGTTTACAAAGTCTAAGATGATGGCGGCCATCGTGCTGCTATTATAAGTTAGGCTTTGAATTCTTGGATTTGGTCCAAAGCCAGGCATGTCGGGAACGATGACATGAAAGTCTTTTGAAAAGGCCGTGGCCTGTCTTAAATAACTTTCCTTAGTATCACCAAAGCCATGAAGAAAAAGAATGGTTGGGTTATTTGGGTTCCCCGCTTCTAAGTAGGGAAGTCCTGGGTGGTCGGTAAGATCTCTTGATTGTTTTATTTCGGCCTTGGCTTTTTTGTACTGCGAATTATTAAATGCATTATAGATTCTTTCCCCGAGCTTGAGTCTGCTTTGATAGGGGAAGCTTTGGTAAAACTTTGTAGGGAAAGAAGTAATTTGCATTTAGGTATTTTAAACGAAAAAGGGTCATCTTAGATGACCCTTTGCGTAGATTTTGATTAGTTTTATTTACAATTTAGAGTTTGTTTACCGTTATCTGAAGTCATAACCTCAACTAGTCCTTCGTAAAGGATTTCTTCTAGTTTTAGATTAAATGTAACTTCTCTTTCTTCAACTTCTTCTCTTAGGTCCAGTACTTCTTCAGTAAGATCTTTAATTTTGTTTAGCTTATTTACAAGCTCTGCAAGCATAACTTTCTTATCTTGATTTTCTTTAATTGAATAAGCTAGCCAAAAAGTTGAGGCCACTGAAAAAACAAAGGTAGCATTAAGTGTGTGACGGCCAAATCTTCTATCTTTTGGTAATGCTTGAGCGAGGAATTTTCTTTTAAATCCGACACTGCTTTTATTTAGTTTTTTCATGATATAGCTTGAAAGGATAACAGCGCCAACTGTAGCCCCTACGTATTTACCTTGAGTCTTTTGATCTTCAGAGATATTTCCAACTTCTTCATCAAGGGCCTCAGCTAGAAGTCTAATTTCTGTAATTTCATCTCCGTTCATAAGTCGATCAGCTATTTCTTTTGCTTCTACTTGCTCTCTATGAATGGCCTCTAACTTTTGTAGATCTTTCTTCTTTTCGTTGAGATCTTTTTGCATAAGCTTAACCGCTTTACACTTATCTAAGGCAAAGGCATTAGGCATGGATAGAGTCAAAAGAGCTGCAATTAGGGTTTGAATTAGAATCGATTTTCTCATTCGATTTCTCCGCTTTTGTTTAGTGATTTTTCACTTATATAAAAGCAAAAATGATGCCATTCTAATGGAGTTAAGTAGCCGTAATTAAATGACTTTTATAGGAGGAACTGTCTACTATTTATACAGATGAAAGTACTCAAGTATTGAGGGCAATTTCCGATAAGTAGGATGTGAGAAATATGGGAATTTGGCAGCTTGCCTGCTATTTACTGACATTCGCTTTGATAGCTAGCTTTGAAGGCCGTGGGCCTGAAGGTGAGCGCCATCCAGCTTCAATTGGCGGTGATTGTTTCCACGATGTAAAACTCTTCCTAGGCAAGAGGCCTGTGCTTACAAGGGCCTGGAGCAAGTTTAAGAAAATTAAATCGGGCCATAAGTTAGATCAAGCGAAATTAGCTTTTTACAGAGAAGAATATGCTAGAGGGATAGAAGCTGAAGGGATTCAGTTTAGAGATGTAAATCCGAGTTCTGAAGGGCTAATTGCATATATTGAGGCCATTAATAAAAGTCTAGGTGGCGATAATATTCCTGATTCTAGAAAACTAAGTTTTTTAAAAAGAAGAAAGATTTCAAAGATTGTCGAAACCATGAATTCTAATGGAAAGCTTCTCATGAACGACTTAGAAGATCTCGTAGGGGATCTATACTTAACCGTTTATGGACCTAGTATGAAGGCCAATGAAGTGCTCTTTGAAGATAATATCGAAAAGCGAGTTCTCGCTAGGGTAATTCAAGAAGATATGGCCTCTAGGGGATTATCTAATGTTTTTGCTAAATATAAGATCTTGGGTAAGAAAAAAACATGGATGCAAAAATTTGTGAGGTCCAATTTAGGTAAAAGCCTTGGCACTGGGGTTATGAACCTAGGAGTACTATGGGGGTTACCTCCTATCTACTTACCAGGCCTTAGGCCTATTAAGATTCCAGAACATCTTATGGCCGATCTTATTGAGAACGGACTAACCAATGAAATGGTTAAAAAACTAGAACAAGAAATTGGAAGAGAGCTTGGAGATAAGCTAACTTTTAATCTGCAAAATAGGGCCCGGTATAGACTTTTTAGAAGGTACTATATGGCCGGTATGAGCGCATATCTATCTTATATGGTGATTAGTGACTTTCATGAAACCAATAGTCTTTTGGCCGATGAAGCTGATGTTTTAAATGACCTGGCCAGTGAGATGACCACAAATTTAGAAAATGCAATGGAATTAGAGGCCAAGGGTTACGATATCTTCGAGGAAGATGAAGCAGACAAAGAGGTTGATTCACTTTTGACAACAAAACCTAAATCAAATCGTTGGTGTGAGGCCATAGAGCAATGTCTTGCTAGTGAGTCAGAAGAGCTTGGGGAAAAAGTTCAAAAGAGTAGTGATTCTTATAAGGCCTGTAAGGAATTTATGGACCCAGAGAATCTGTGCCCATCAATGTAATTAGTATCTTGGAACTACGTAAAGACCTGGGTGACTATTATCCACGAAGTTTTCATATGGAATCTTATTATCTTCTCCTAAGTACCTTTTGAAGGCATAAGTTAAACCGCGTGTTTCACCAACTTCTTCTAGTACAAGTTTAATATCTTCTTCTTTAAACTTATTCCACATACGGTTGTAGTTATAACGGCCACGAATAACTTGTGTAAAACCTGTTAGACCTGGAAAGGCTCCGTCAGCAATAATCCCATGGTCTCTTGATCTTGTATCGCCTATAAAATACCACTCTTCTTCTAGTTGCTTAGGTCTATCATTGTCTTCACAAAGATGAACTCTCGCCGAATTGGTTTGAGTTCCTACGATTGTTACACAACGTCTAACCTGAGCATGAAACTTAAGTTTTAGTAAATCAAACTCTAGTTCTGTTAGTTGTCTTTGAGTGTAAAATCTATCAAAAGCTGCTTCCATATCCGCACGGTTCTTTTGCTCAAAAGTGGCGTATTCTTTTACGTGACCTTTAGAGTAACCAATATAATAAGGCCCCGGTCCTTCAATTCCGTAACTCATATTTGTCGTTCTTGATTCACCTTCTCTTTCTCCAGAGACACTTGATGATCTATCACCATAGGCAGCGAAAAAGGCATTACCGCGGCTAACCTGACCTCTTGTACTCTTAACAAAAGAAGCATAGGCCTCTTCACGTCTCTCTGGACGACGACTTAGGATCTTTCTAATATGCATGACAGGAGTAACCTTAAAATGCTCATTTGGTGCATTTTCACAGGCAGCGAACTGATCACCACCATCATAGGTTGTTACTCTTTGAAATAGTCTTGTCTCTCTTTTAAGACCTGGAAGATCATAAAAATGACGACAAAACTTTGATAAGATTCCTTTAGGGTATTGCTTAGCATGTTCTGTTACTAAAGTTCTTAGCTCTCTTTTTGTAACTTCTACTTTTTCTTTTAAAGATTGACCTTTAGGAAGCCTAACTCTTTCCCAGTTGGCTATGGCAGCTGACTTATTAAATTCATCAAGTCTCATATCCTTAACAATGGCGTTTGAATTGAGTTCTTTTGCTGCCACTTTGAAATTGTGGGTAAAGTTTGCCATAGGATCAACGCTTGGATCACCGATTACATCTATAGATGGTAAATACTTTCCATTCTTGGCGACATTATCAATCTTTGCTCTAAGATTTTTGTTAATCTCCTTATCAAGGACAAAGGCAGGCATTTCAGCACCTTTATTGCCACCGAAGAAAGGAAATACGACTTTAACCGGTCTTATAGATGACTTTGGATCAACCGGAGTAATTTCCATGACGGCCAGGTTCTTATGGGCCAGTTCTTGAGTTTCACTCACAAGGAAAGGAAAAGAAATAAGGTCAGTTACTGTTCCATTGGGCAGTACTTTTACTTCTTTTTTGGCCGAAGTAATAAACTTAAACTGAGATAAATCTGGATTGTAGTAATTTACATCTGGTGTTGTAGGTGAAAATAGAGATATTTTCACTTTGTAGTTACCAAAAGTAATCGCTTCAGTAGTGTTTTCGTCTTTATAGCTATGAAAGAGCTCTACTTTTGGTGAAAAACTAAACTGATATTTTCTTTTAAGTGATAAATGAAGGAATTCGTTTATTCTAAACTGAGAATAATCCATCATGTCTTTCTTATAATCAACGCTACCTACAAAGACTCTAGGTGCTTCAGCTTGGATTTCTGGAATTTGTGTTTCAAACTTAGTGTCGTAACCAAAATCTTCTGGGTTCCATGGGTTAACTGTAAGCTTTCTTGTTTTTACTAGTTCTTCATAAGTTCCGTTCAAAGGAGTGACTCTCACATTAAAAGGAATCCACCTTTCTAAAGAATAGCGGTCATAAGTAATATTAGCATATGAGTCTAAACAACCATCTTCATTGGTTTTGTAGACTCTAGGCTTATCTGGAACGTCAGAAGATCCATCTAAAAAGAAGATATCTACTTTTATTTCAGTATCTGAAAGAGGAACCTGGTTACTGCTTGATGTCTCTTCGTTTAAGCAAAGAGTAAACTTAGCTCTTCTTCTTTTAATAGAAGATTCATTAAAATTGCCTGAAACAATGCTGCCGCGACTAATATTTGTTACCTTCTTGATATAGTAACCTAGTTTGTCGTCACCTTGGACTTCTTCGCCAATCACCTGGCTTTCTGTTGGATCTGGTAAGATCTGCTGTGGTCTAACTGTTTTTACTACAATAGGTTGATTTCTATTAACAAGACCCATGCTTCCAGTTTCAAGATTAAAATCCGTTACTTGAATAACCTCTTGCTTTGCTAAACCTTCCGGGGCATTAATCGCTTTTAGTTCAATTTGCATGAAATAAAATGATCTATCATTCAGACTGATGCTAGGGTCTATATAAAAATCTAATGTATCTTCAAACTTCCCATTAATCGCTGAAAGCTCTTTTTTATCGGTAGAAACTAAATAGTTACTCTCAGTGTTCTCAGGCCTTTCAAATATTTTAAATTCAACTTGGAAACGTCCTTTTGAAATTGTAAGGCTTCTTTTATTTTCCCCACTTAAACCTTTTAAAGCAACTGAAGCATTGAACTGAATATCAGTAGGGTAGTGCTTCATATTACCGACCATCTGCGAAGGTCTTGAAGAAAAAGCTAAATTCGTAATATTTAAATTATCTTTAATCGGGGATAGCTCTTCTCTTTTATCGTTAAGGGAGTAAAGTCCAAAACTTTCTGCTGTTTCTGTATCATTATTTAAAAATACCATTGGAGAGTTAGACTTAGGCCATGGGTTAATGGCCAAGTTAAAGCTTCTCGTTCCTTTATAGTGTCCAAGTCCATTAATCGTAACTGGAAACTCTATTAATCTTTCTTGTTCTAGAATATTAAAAGTTAATTTTTCTGACCAAACTAAACAGCCATTAATATTTGAATGAACAACTTTTGATCCAAGGGGGGTTGAGATAGAAAAAGGCTCGTCGATTATAGCATTGCTAATGGCCTTATCTTTTAAACAAGTTTGGAACTTATAGATGGCTATATTTGATAGATCGTTCCAGGCTGAATCTGGCCAAAGAGATTTATGTTCTATATTTCCAACTAATTGCACGGGCGTATTCACGAAGCTAGAAGCTTCAACAGAGTCATTAATATCCTCAACCTTGTTACTACAAGAGGTGATTAGCAATAATGCTAATAAGGTCATTAATGGAAATTTTGGTCTCAAGTCTCTAATCATATAGTATTTCAAGGGGTTGATATGATTATTAATTTGCAAGATTGATTCCAACTATGGAATGTAGAACCAAGGAGCTAGGACCCTTTTAGGATTTTGTACTGCCAAGAAGCTAGTAACTGTCAAAAGTTTAGACAGTTTTAGAAAAGAAGGGTCTTGTATCTGAAGTTATACCAATTATCTAAATCATTGGCATACCACGGGCTAAAGCGCCTATCAGAAGCGCCGCCGGCCAAAACTGTTTCCACTTTATTGGTCCCTAGGTCGCTAATAAAACGATAACTAGGGCAAAATGTAGTTTGTCTTCCATGGGCGCGATAAACAGCTCCTTGGACGATTGTGGCCCTATTTCCTTCGAGGCCTAGTGGGCCCTTATCAAACCCAAAAAAGGCCGGGAGTTTACCATCGAAAAAGATATTTTTTATCATGACCTTTCTTTGCGAACCCCAAGTTCTAATTTGATTAGCACTAAATCTAGATAGGGTTTTCTCTAGGACCTTTTTGAAGAGAAGATTTTTATCATTGAACCATATTGAAGCATTACTATTTAAAAGTATTTCATCAAAGTTTCTATAAAAATCTACAACAAGCCCGGTCTCGTCTATGACATACTTCCATACTTTCTCTCCAAACATATTGTGGCCAAAAACTTCCTTAAGGAGATCGTTGTAAAACTCTTCGAACAAAGTTGCGCCAATACTATTGCGGTCATATTTTAAATCCCAGTTACTCAGTACACGGCCAGTGGGTGAATCTGGAATCAAGGGTCTTATTATTTCAAAATACTTTTCTGCTTGAAGACTGTAGAGATCTTTTTGCATCTCTTTCATATCATCAATATCAACCTTTTCTTTTTGATTTAAAAGCTGAGCGATTCTGTCGACCCGGTAGGTGCCCATAGGCATATTTATAGAAAGAGGTTTTCCGATTTGGTTCCTATCTTCATTGGCCGAAGCTAGGAACTCTAAACTTGGATCTTTGATTTTGGCTAAATCCGAACTCTGATGAAGCCCCTTCCAATTCATGTTTAGGTCCCAACCAGGTACTGGATATAGTCCACTATGAGCGCGTTTTGGTAAAAGACCTGATTGCTGATAGAGAATTTCTCCACTGTGGTCTCCAATAATCCAGTTACAAGAGATTGTAATATCTTTAACCAATTCTCCCGCTTCGCTGGCAGTCTTAACTGTTAAAAGTCGACTTATAGCTTCAACAGAATTCGCCGCCCCATTTTTATGCCCGGACCACGCTCTAGTTAAATAAAAACCATCTTCAAAGCTTTCCTCTGGTGCTTTCTCAAGAACGCCTCGATCATTCTCATAGACTTTAAAAATATAATCATCCTTTCCTTTTCTCTTGATGATTTCAGTTCTTCCATTAAAGTCTTTATAATCACCGCTTTCTTGAAATCGACCATCTACGACCTCTTCAATAAAGTAGTCAATCATGTCCATGAAGCCATAAGTAAAACCTATGCCGACATTCCTATTTCTACCCATGATCATTCCAGGTACACCTGGCATATTTACTCCGCAAAGTCTTTCATCCCCAATGTTGGCTACGAACTCATACCAAACAGCGGGGAGCCTATTACATTCTAAATGGGGATCATTACATTGAATAACATTTCCAGACTTTGATTTACTGGCGGCTATCATCCAATTGTTAGAGGCCTTCATTTTTGGAAGGGCCGCAAGAAATTTTATACTTTTTGGAATGGCAGGTTGATAGATCTTCGCTTTTTTTACGAGAGTAACAATCTCTTCCGTCATCTCATCTAAGTGCGGAGTGAAGAGATTTTTGAGTTTGTCTAAATCAACTTCATTTCTAATCGATTGTATAATGAACTTTTCTACATCTTGTTGGGTCTGAGCTAATCCAATATAGGCCATGATCTTAACCGTGGCCAAGGTATCTGCCGCGCTCCATGGTTCAGGCTTAAAACCAACAAGTTTAAACTCAAAAGGTCTTGAATAACGTTTTAAATAATCGTTCACACCAAAGCAGTAGTCATCTAGAAATTTCTTTGCAGTTGGACTTAAATTTTCAACTTCTTTCTGGGCCTCACGGTATATGGCCATCTCGCGCATGAAAATATCAATTTCTAAAGTCTCATCATCGGCCTTTAGACATTCACTTAGTCTTCCTTGAGCAATGGTTCTAACCATCATCATTTGAACCATTCGGTCATGAGCATGACAAAAGCCCATGGCCATATTGAACTGCTCCATACTGTCGGCAAAGATCTTAAGTACACCTTCGCTAGTTCGAGAAAGGGTTATATTATGAGAACCTATCTTGTAGGTATTGTTCTGAGTGGTTATTTTCATAAACAATATCTTAAAGGGCCTAGGCTATTAAAGAAATAAGAATATTGGCCCCAGGAGGGGCCGGATTTTATAGATATATTTTAGAAGTGGGGGGCGAGGACCAGTAGGTTGAAAGGTCGCTGCGATGAATGGAATATAGCTTAATCACGTATTCAGTGCATTAGGGGGCTTTGACAGCTTTTGACGAATGTTGTCAAAATGATGCAATTGATTGACAAAAAAACGTTTTTTTTGTCAAAAACAAGAATTAATTACAAATCAGCAGTCAGATAGTTTTGCTGGGGCTAGGTTTAATTATGAAAATCTTAATCTTATCAATACTTCTCAATAGCCAGGTCTTTGCTTCAGAAATTTCACTTCGTTTTAAGAATTTAAAAAGTGAGAAAGGGCTGATGCAAATAGCTCTATTCGATAATGCTGAAGGATTTCCAGAGTCTCATGCTGGAGCAGAGTTGTTTACTTTGAAACTAGCTGACGCCAAGGAAATAACTCTAAGGGACATTATTCCCGGGGAGTATGCGATTGCTGTTTACCATGACAAAAATAGTGATTTTGAGATGAACACTAATGCCTTAGGTATACCAAAAGAAGGGTTTGGTTTTAGCAATAACCCAAGAATATTATTTGGTGCTCCAAAATATAAGAAAGTGAAGTTTAAAATTAAAGCTGATGAAACTAAAGAAATGCAAATAAAATTAAAGCATTTTTAAGAATTATTCCTTATTAATTGACCGGCCTTAAGAGACATTTCAATACGTCGGTCAAGTTCGTCGATACCTTCAGAGATTTTCATTCTCGATTCATTTAAAAGTTCATCTATATCGGCTCTCGTTTTACCTACTGTTGAAATCGGTTCGTGAACCTTTATTAGAACGGTACCTGCTTCTAATTTATTAAAGTTTAAGTTCTTATGGAAACTTGAGATAGATACGGGAATTATGGGAAGTTCGCCGGCAATGGCCAAATGATAGGCACCCTTTTTAAAGGGCATAAGTCCTTTACCTCTAGACCTTGTTCCTTCTGGCATAACCCAAACAGAAGTATTTTTTTCTCGTACTCTTTTAGCGGCCAGGTTCATACTTTTTAAGGCTTTTCTTTTATTAGAACGATCGATAAGGATATTTCCTGAAAGCCAATAGAATTGCCCAAAAAAGGGTATCCATTTTAATACTTGCTTACCCACAGTTACCGTTCTGTTGGGATAAAAACTACCAACTATAAAGGAGTCAATATTGTCTTGATGATTAGAGATAATGATGGCCGGTCTATTTTTTTCAAAAATCTCTTCGCCTTCTATTTCTGTTTTTATACCCAGAAAGAAGTTACCAAAAAGAGCAGAGACTTTCGCCACAGGCCTTAAGACTTCTGGATTGAATGGTCTAAAGAGACACCAGATGAAACCAAGGAAACAAGTGGATAATAAACAAATATAGGCAAAGGCCAAACGAATAAGTGTAATCATAAAGAGGGAGATTAGCAGTCGGGGAGCCACATTCCTAGCCCCCCTGTATGCCTAATTTTCGCCATTTACATGGTTAAGTGCCTCTGATGAAGAGCATTTTTATCTATATAGGTCTGCGTCACAGCAGCATCTGAGTGTCCTAAATAGTCTCTAACATAAAGCAGATCTTTAGTGTTTAAATACAAGTTCGTTGCACATGATTTTCTAAAGCTATGGGGAGTTATATGATCTTCGCAGGAGGCCCTACTTATCATCTTATTAATCAAAGAACTCATGGCCCTAACACTTATGGGTTTGTCTTTTCTGCCGAGAAATAAAAAGGTGCTTTTGGATTTTCTGTGAGTAAACCAGTACTCAAGTTGATCAAAAATTTCATCTGCTTTTTTAATTTTTAAAGTATGAACCTTTCCTCCTTTTCTTGGAAAAGTTATGGTTCCACTTTCCTTGTCGAAAAACTCCTTTCTTAATACACATATTTCATGAAGTCTTAGGCCAGCATAGTAAAGCAGGTAAAGGATGAGTCTTTCTTTGGTTCTCCAGGTCTTATCATGAATTTTCTCCCAATCTTTTGGTCTTAGATAGGAAGTGTGGTTGATATTTATATCTTTTACGAGGATACCATGGACCTTTGGTTTTACAGGATTTGTAGAAAAGAACTTTGAATGATCTTCATGGGTCTGTTTTAAATAATCGAAAAAATTTTTAAGGCTACTTAAATGTCTTCGCCTTGAGTTTACGCTTAATGGCGCTCGGTAATTTCCAGCTCCAATGACACGCTTTTTTTTAAAGAAATTTCTTAGTCTTTGAAGGAGGCCAGTTTTTGGTGCTACAAATCCACCATAGGTGAGGAAATTTTGATATTCGCCAACATGGTTGGTCTTAACCTTTGAAATATCTTTTCCATATCTGGACTCAAACCAGAGGATAAACTGATTTAAATCGGCCCTATAGTTTTGGATCGTTCTGTCCGATTTATTAAGTAAGAGGCAGTTCTTTAAATAGATTTTTAGCCAGATTGAATTTTTTTTTCGCATGTCATCTTCCTTGACGATTCTATAAAATTTATATTTATTAATGCGTATAATACATATTATAGGTTAAAAAATAACTATAAGTATATGATATAATTGAATATCGTTATATTTCCATTCTGAGGGCCTTTTTTGGAATATTGATGCCAGTATGAGGGGATTTTTAAAATAGTCCTGAATTCTTGACAGAAATGGTTTGGC
>JAIBDQ010000207.1 GCA_024686135.1 Halobacteriovorax sp.
ATCTCTTCACTATGGAAAGAGCTTGGACGCCTGAGAATAGAAAGCAAACCATCAGAATCTTCAAAGTTACAATAGAAAGTGACTCCACGAATGTATCTGAATATTCAACCTTGAAAGATGCAAAATATAAATCGGTAAAAAAGGTTTTAGTTGCTAATCTTGACGATTATGTCCCCCTCTTAACTGCAGGAAAGAAAAAGCTCGATAATATCGAAGGCCTTGCCTTAGGGCCAAAATTAAAGAACGGTAATCATACTTTAATTGTGATTAGTGATGATAATTTTAATAAACGTCAAAGAACCATGTTAATGGCCTTTGAAATTTTATAGTCTTCCCACAAGTTCAAACTTAGAATTTTTATAGATAACTTGGTAAACACAACAATTAGGTATTTCAATCTTTGCTGTTTCCGGTGGAAGTAAAGAGTGAACAATATTTCGAATGACTCCTCCATGGGAACTAATACCAACAGAGGAAAACTCACCCTTTTGGGCAATCTCGTTTAAGAAACTCCAAATCCTATCGATGACTTCACGCTTGGTTTCGCCGCCAGCAATTCTGTGATTCCAAAACTCGGGCTCTGTTCGAAAGTACTCTTCCCCAAACTCTTTCAGAACATCAGTAAAGATTTTCCCCTCAGCTTCTCCAAAATGAGCTTCTCTAAGTCTTGATGAAGCTTCTATCTCTATGCCGGGATTTGAGATTTTAGCCGTCTCTAAAGCGCGAGATAAATCAGAGCTAAAAACTTTTTGAATATTTAAGTTGGTAAGCCTTTCTTTTAGTAATTCTGCTTCTCTTTTACCAATCTCATTTAAAGGAATATCCGTATGGCCCTGAACCCTTCGCTCTGCATTCCAATCTGTCTGTCCATGTCTAAAAATAAAAAATTTCAAACCGAAGCTCCGAAGTTGTCAAAAAACCCACACTTACTTTTTTCCATAAAAAGCTAAAACCTATTAAACAGTAAGCAATACACTTTTTAAAGTTTTCCCGACCAAAAAACTCAGAAACAAAACCTAGCGATTGCCTCGGTCAGAGTAACATTATCTTTCACCAATGAAAGTTTTGATAAGTGTCCAGAGTTTTTATCTATTAAGTAAGATGGCTGCAGTTAAATAATCCAAAAGACAAAGGAATTGTTATGAAGTTTTTAGTTGCCCTGCTTGTAGCAGTAACGAGTTTAAGCCTTTTCGCCAACGAAGTTCGCTATAACCCAAAAAGATTGATTGTAAAATTAAAAGAGGGTCAAGCCATGCCAGCCCACCACTCAATTAAAAGAGTTCAACATTTGTTTGAACGATTATATGTGCTGCATTTAGAGGATGTTAAATCTCTCAAGTCCGACTTCTTAAATAGCGATGCTTTCGAGTACGTAGAAAAAGATTATTACTCAAATAGAAAAGATAAACTTCCTACTGCGGAGAAAACGATTGAATTAGATCATAAAGGTAACGGTGATTTCAATGACCCAAAGCTAGGAAAACTTTGGCATTTTAATAACAAAACGGGAATGAGCGTAACAAGAGCTTATAACGAAGTTATCAACGGTAAAGGAGCAGAAGTTATCGTTGCAGTTGTTGATACTGGTGTTGACTTTAACCACGAAGACCTAAAAGAAGTTATGTGGATTAACGAAGGTGAAATTGCTGGAAACAATATCGATGATGATGGAAACGGATATGTGGATGATGTTCATGGTATCAATACACTATCAAGAGATACTGATGGTAATGCCACTGGAAATATGAAAGATACACACAGTCACGGTACTCACGTTTCAGGAATTATCGGAGCCAAACAAAATAATGGCGTTGGTATTGCCGGTGTTGCTAGCAATGTAAAAATTATGGGTATTAGAACTGTTCCAAATAGTGGAGATGAATTAGACGTCGATGTTGTTGAATCGTTTCTATATGCCGCTAAAAATGGTGCCAAAATCATCAACTGCTCTTTTGGGAAATCCCACAACGAAGGTGGCCAGGCTGTTTCTGAGGCCATCAAGTATATCGGTGAAAAATACGGAACGCTGGTTATAGCCGCTTCTGGAAACTCCTCTCAAGATATCGACAGAAGACTTACTTACCCTGCATCATTTGAAAATGACCACCTTATGGTTGTTGCCTCAACTAGTAATCGTGGTGGAATGAGTTATTTTTCTAACTATGGTAAGAAGAATGTTGACCTTGCAGCCCCTGGGTCAAGCGTTTACTCAACGACTCCAAATAATAGATACTCAAGTATGTCTGGAACTTCTATGGCCTCTCCAGCGGCAGCTGGAGTTGCTGCTGAAGTTCTAAGTCATAATCCTGAGCTCGGTCCAGTTGAACTAAAGAGACTTCTTATGGAAAGCACTACTAAAGTAGGACGCTTCTCAAGCAAGCTTGTTACTGGTGGTCGAATTGACCTATATAGCGCTCTTCAAAAAGCATTAATTAAATAGATTAAAGGTTTCTAAGACTAAGCCCTGTACCGATTCTTTCGTTACAGGGCTTTTTTTTGATTTTATAAAAAATATTAATTCTCTAGTTCTTCTAGTTTTACTTCAAACTTATTCCAAAGAGAGTCCAGCTTCTCAGAAGAAACTTCTAGGTGCTCAAATTTTTCCTCTATGGCCTTATTAAGTGCTCCGAGTTCTTTAGATAATGCAGTTACGATAGTACCATTTGAGTTTTCGCTAGCTTCAGCTAATTCTTCTTCTAAGCGTTTAATTTTTTCCTCTGACTTAGAGATTTCATCTTCAAGTTTTTCGACTTCTTTTTTCAGAGGTCCACAAATTTTTCCCCGCTCTTTAGTGATTTCTGCCCTTAGGCGCTTAGCTTCTTTTTTAGGTAACCTTTTTTTCTTTTTTCCCGATCCAGAAATATCATCTTCATCTTGCCAACCAATCTTCTCTAAAAATTCGTCATAAGTACCATCAAAGACAAAGGCGACTCCACCTTGAAAAACAATTAGCTTAGTAGCAATTTGTCTAAGCATAAACTCGGAGTGAGTAACCAAAATGACTGATCCTGGAAAACTATCTATCTCATCAATTAAAATTTCGACTGACTCCATATCCAAGTGGTTAGTGGGCTCATCGAGTAAAAGCACCGTGGACTGATTGGCGAGGATCTTTCCTAACAAGACACGACTTCTCTCTCCACCAGATAAAACTTTTATTCTCTTATCCGCCAAGTCCCCTTCAAACATCATGGCACCACAAATATTTCTTACCGCCGTCCTTGAAAGTCCGTCATTGCTTTCCTGAATCTCTTCAGCAATCGTGGCCTTCAAGCTAAGTCTATTTATATTTGTTTGTCCAAAATGAGAAATTGAGGCGTCTTTATGAAATTTTATTTTTCCTGTAGAGCTTTTGAGTTCTTTTCCTAGAACATTAAGTAGAGTTGATTTTCCTCGACCATTTTTACCAATGATCGCCAACCTTTCTCCCTTTTTTAAATGAATTGAGACATCTTGAAATAAAGTTGGAAACTCATCTCCATAAGAAAAGCTTAGATCTTCTGCCTCCAAAACAGTTTTTGAAGGAATATCTTTAAAGTTAAAAGTAAAACCAAAGTTTCGATCTGCTTCTAGCTTATCAATTGAGCCAAGTTTATCGAGCTGCTTCATTTTGGATTGGGCCTGAGTTGCCTTTGAGGCCTTAGCCTTAAATCTATCCACAAAACTTTGAAGATGTTTTTTCTTCTTTTCTAAGTTCTGCCGAGTTTGCTCATGAATCTCATCCTCCATAAGGACCTGCTCATAAAATTTCTGTGTTCCACCTTTAATTTTCTTAATCTTTCTACGAACAATACCCATAGTATGAGTTGTAACATCATCCATAAAATCTCTATCATGGGTAATTAAGATAATTTCACCTGGAAATTGCCTTAAAAACATTTTTAACCAACGAAGAGAAACGATATCAAGATAGTTTGTGGGTTCATCTAGTAACAATAAGTTCGGCTCTTTTAATAGCGCCTTAACTAAATTTATTCTTAATTGAAATCCACCAGAGAATTCAGATGGAGGTCTGTAAAAATCTTCATCTGAAAACCCAAGACCTGTTAAATATTTTTCTGCTTTATAAACATTATGTTCTTCTCCCACAGGAAGAGCAGAAGCACATTCATCTAAAACAGTATCGTGATGAAATTCTATATGCTGAGATAAGCTCCCAAGAATATAACCTTTAGGAACAACGATAGTTCCCTCATCTGGCGATTCCTCACCTAAGATCATTTTAAAAAGTGTCGACTTCCCAGATCCATTTTTTCCGACGAGTCCCACTCTTTCTCTAGGCATCATGGATAAGGTCACTTCACTTAAAATATCCTGTCCACCGTAACCTTTATGTAAGTTATTGATTTGAATCAAAAAAGAAGCCTTGCGTTATAAGTCTAATAGTTCTTTGAAAAGGAATTTAATGCTAAACTCGGGAACTCGCAAATTTAATTTAACGCAGGGATTAGCAATGAACAAAGTATTAGTAATAGTTTCTTCTTTTTTATTAAGTCTAAGTATTAGCGCTGCCACTTTAAATAAAGTGACCATGCCGGATTCAGTCAATGTAAAGGGAAAGGATCTTGTCCTAAATGGGCTTGGTACCCGTAAAGCCACTTGGCTTAGGGTTAAGGTCTATGTTGGTGGTCTTTATTTAGAGAAAAAATCCAAGGACCCTCAAACCATTTTGAACTCGAATGGTGTGAAATACATTCGCATGCATTTTGTTAGAGATGTTAAAGGTGAAAAACTTATTAATGGCTGGAATGA
>JAIBDQ010000209.1 GCA_024686135.1 Halobacteriovorax sp.
AAGAAAATCGTTATTCTTAATACGGCAGCCTATACCTGTGATTATATTCCACCACAAATAAATATCTGTAAGACTCCTGTTATCGGAGAGGCCGTCATTAGAAGCTTTAATGCTTTTGCTGGTCCTGCCACTCATATGGCGGTGGAGAAACCTCTTAGCCGTAATGTTAAGAAAGGTTATTTGCTTCCTTATAATAACTATAAGAATAGAATTGCTACGGCCAAGTTTGTGACCGATATCCCCATGAAGGAGAGTCATAGGAGCTGGACGACTTTAGAAAATGTTGAAAAAGGTTTATCGAAGCTCACTTGCCCAAAACTTGTTTTATGGGGAAGAAAAGACTTTTGTTTTAATGACTATTTCCTAAACCGCTGGAAGGGAATTTATCCCGATGCCAAGTATAAGGTTTTTGAAGATGCCGGACATTACGTTATTGAAGATGCTGGCGAAGAACTGATCAAAGAGATGAGGGCGTTTATATGAATATAGCTGATAATCTCACCAATATTTCGGACAAGTTCCCAAACAAAACAGCTGTTCGCTTTCCTGTTGGAAATGCTGATGGTTATAAGTATGAAGACCTTAATTTTAGTGAACTAGAAGCTAAAATAAATAAGTACGCTAATGGTCTTAAAAAAACAGGATTTAAGAAAGGTCAAAAAGTTCTTCTTTTTGTTAGACCCTCTCTTGAGTTTCACGCCCTCGTGTTTGCGATTTTTAAGATTGGGGCAGTTCCTCTCCTTATTGATCCAGGAATGGGAAGAAAGAATCTTCTTAACGCTATTAAAGAGGTTTCTCCAGAGGGCTTGGTTGCAGAACCGGAAGTTCACTTTTTAAGTTTAATCTTTAGAGATGCTTTTAAGAGCGTTCAGAACAAGGTGACCACTAAAGGGCTAACTTGGGGAAAAATGAGAAAACTCTCAGACCTTCTTGAGTGTTCAGACTCTTTTGAAGCTGAACAGCTAGGTGAAGATGAAATGGCAGCCATCCTTTTTACTTCTGGCGGTACTGGGAGACCAAAGGGTGTTATTTACAGTCATAAGATCTTCTATGAGCAGACTCGAGTTTTAAAAGAACTGTTTAGTTTAGATGAAAATGAAACGGACTTACCGGGGTTTCCTCTGTTTAGTCTGTTTACTCTTTCCATGGGGATGACATCAGTGATTCCTGATATGGATCCCTCTAAACCAAGTAAAGCTGACCCAAGGAAGCTCGTGAGAAATATTCTCGATACGAAAGCGAGTTTTGTAGCTGGGAGTCCGGCCATTTGGGAAGGGCTTGGTGAGTACTGCCGTAATAATAAAATCACCCTTCCTTCAGTTAAATACCTTGTTATGTTTGGCGCTCCGGTTAGAAACGAGATCCATCATATGTTTAAAGATATTCTTCCTAACGGAACGACCTATACTCCTTACGGAGCCACGGAATCTCTTCCAGTTTCAAATATCTCTGGACGAGAAGTTCTTGAAAAAACAGCAAAACTTACTGAGGACGGAAAGGGTACTTGTGTTGGTACGCCTGTCCCTGGGACAAAAGCAAAAATTATTAAGTATGTAGATGGACCTATTCCTACCCTTAATCAAGCTGAAGAGCTTGGGGTTGGGGAAGTGGGAGAGATTATTGTTAACGGTGATGTTGTCACAAGATCTTATCTCAATGCAGAAAAGGAAACCAACTCCGCAAAGATTTACGATCTAGATCAAATCTGGCACCGAATTGGTGACATGGGTTATATGGATGAAGAAGGAAGGCTTTGGTTTTGTGGAAGAAAGTCTCACAAAGTTGAAACGGAGAGCGGTCCACTTTATACCATTCCTTGCGAGGCCATTTTTAATAATCATCCAGGTGTGCGAAGAAGTGCCTTGGTTGAGGTGAATAAAATTCCAAAAATTGTGATTGAAAGAAACCGAGTGGGGAAAACCATTCCAAAGGATAAGCTTCGCTCGGAGCTTGTAGAGCTTGCCTCTCGTCATGAGCATACAAAAAATATTAAAGACGTTTTTTATAAGAAAACCTTTCCCGTGGATGTTAGGCACAATATTAAGATTGACCGCCTTAAAATTCGCGATGAAGTTCAAAAGGGAATGTTGTGAGAGTTTTAGTTACTGGAGCCGGGGGCTTTTTAGGTCGTCATTTATGTAAGGCCCTTCAAGAAAGAGGTCACAAAGTCGTGAACTTTTCTCGTAGCGCTTATCCTGATCTAAAAGAGCAAGGGATTGAGACCATCCGCGGAGATATTGCCGATGGTGCAACTGTCGAAACAGCCCTTCAAGGTATAGACGCTGTTTTCCATGTTGCCTCAAAGGTTGGAATCTGGGGTCGTTACGACGACTACTATAGAACCAATGTCATAGGCACAAAGAATATTATTGAGGCCTGCAAGAAGCATGGAATCAAAAGGCTTGTTTATACAAGCTCTCCCTCCGTCGTCTTTGGTAAGGAGAGCCTTTGTGGAGTGGGTGAGGAGCAGGATTACCCTAAAGAGTATATTTCTCACTACGCCCAAACAAAGGGGCTCGCTGAGCAAGAAGTGCTTGCGGCCAATGATGAAAACTTATCTACTGTGGCCCTAAGACCTCATTTGATTTTTGGTCCAGGGGATCATCATATCTTCCCAAGAATTGTAGATCGTGCTCGTTCAGGTAAGTTAAAAAGAATTGGTGATGGTACCAATATGGTCGATGTTATTTATGTAAAGAATGCGGTAGATGCTCACTTAAGTGCATTTGAAAAGCTTTCCCCTGAATCTAATATTGCAGGAAAGGCCTATTTCCTAGGACAAGAGAAACCAGTAAATCTTTGGGAGTTTATCGACGATATTTTAGTACGCCACAAAGTAGAACCATTAACAGACAAAATTTCAGATAAGGCCGCTTATAAAATAGGTTGGCTTATGGAAAAGGGATATGGATTGTTAGGAATTAAGGCAGAGCCGCCGATGACTCGCTTTATGGCCCTACAGTTGTCATGTTCACATTATTTTAATCATAAAAATGCAGAAAAGGATCTTGGATACGTGCCACGTGTACATATCAAAGAGGCCCTAGATGAAACGGTGAGGTTATAGATGCTGTTCAAGAAGAAAGATGAAATTACTGATGAATACGAAACGATTATTGTTGGCGGGGGTCTTGCGGGACTTACTGCCGCTAATAAATTAGCTAAGAATGGAAGAAAGGTACTTCTTCTTGAAGCTCATAATAAGCTGGGTGGATTTGCTACTTGGTTTAAAAGAGCGCAAGGGGATCATATCTTTGATGTTTCTCTTCATGGCTTTCCTGTCGGAATGATTAAAACTTGTAAAAAGTATTGGAATAAAGATATCGCAAGCCGAATTGTGCAACTTAAAGGTGTTCGCTTTGTTAATCCAATGTATGAACTTCAATCAGACTTCACTGTTGATGACTTTAAAAGCAAGTTAACTGACCATTTTAAATGTCCTCAAGAGCAAGTTGAGACCTTTTTTAATGAGCTCATGAATATGAACTATTATGATGCTCCTAAGATGACTAATGGTGAGCTTCTTAATCATTACTTTCCAGATAGAAATGATGTGCATCGCTTTTTACTAGAGCCCATTGTCTATGCCAATGGTTCTACTCTTGAAGATCCAGGTATCACTTACGGAATCGTTTTCTCTAACTTTATGAGCAAAGGCGTTTTTACTTTCGAGGGCGGAACTGATCTTGTGATCAAATTGATGAAAGAAGAACTTTTAAATAACGGTGTAGATATTAAACTTCAGTCAAAAGTAGACCGTATCGTTATCGAGGAAACACCGGAAGGAAATAGGGCCGTTGGTGTAGAGCTAAACGGTAAGCTTATCAAAGCTAAGTCGGTTCTTTCTAATGGGAATATCATGAGCACCATCTTTAAAATGACTGGTGAGCAATACTTCAAGCCAGAGTTTATTGAAAAAGCGAAAGAAGTTAGGCTTAATACGAGTTCATGTCAGGTCTATATGGGAATCAAGAAAGGTGAATCAATTCCAGAAATTGGAGATCTGATTTTTTACTCTGAAGCTGAAGAATTTAAAACTGATGAGCTTTTAGATATCAATACGAGCTCCAGAACTTTCTCGGTTTATTACCCAAAAACTCGTGATGACGATCGCTATACAGTAGTCGCCTCTACTAATGCTCGTTTTGAGGACTGGAATAATCTTAACGAAGAGGACTACAAAGCGGCTAAAGCTAAAATGATTGAAGATACTCTTGTGGCACTAGAGAAACTTGTGCCAGGAGTAAGAGATAAGATTGATTTTATAGATGCGGCTACACCGACTACCATTAAAAAATATACTCATCATGAAAAAGGATCTTCTTTTGGAACTAAATTTGAAGGTCTTGATGTTTCTATGAAGCTTCATAAAGAGGTAGACGGCCTCTTTCATTCTGGAAGTGTGGGAATCATTATGTCAGGGTGGTTGGGAGCCGCAAACTATGGGGTGATTCAATCTTTTGAGGTTGAAAACTACTTGGACGCTATTAGCTAGGAAAAAATTATGATGGATTTCAATAATCAAACAGTCATTATCACTGGTGGAACAAGAGGAATTGGACGTGGAATTGCCCAAGAGTTCTTGAAGGCCGGCGCCACAGTCGTTGCTACTTATGCAGGAAATGATAAAGCTGCGGAAGATTTTAAAAGTGAGCTTGGGGAATTGGCCGAAAGGTTAGAAACTTATAAGTTTGATGTGACAGATACTAA
>JAIBDQ010000079.1 GCA_024686135.1 Halobacteriovorax sp.
CATCTTTTTCGCTGTAAGAAGTATAATTGAGCATATTATTTTAAAAGGAACTCCAGGGGGAGTCTATGAAGATAATTTAGCTCATAATATTGGCTTTTTTAAGCAGACATTTAATGGAATTTTTAATGGACGATTAAATAAGTCTCTGTTTGACCTCCTTTATTTGTTAACGACTTTTTGGGTTCTTCCATATTTTGTCATTCCTTTTAGGAAGCATATTAAGAATGAGTTTCTCTCTAAATCAATGCTGGTTTTTATTCCATATGGAATCATTGTCTTTTTTATAGGGATGATGCCAGAAATCAGGTTTTACTCAGAAATGACGCCTATCTTTTTGGCACCTGCCTTGGTCATTATAGTAGACCTTGTAAAAGGAGAGGGCTCGGTTAGCTCTACTAGCTAAAAGTAGAGAGTAGTGTAAATTTCTTCTTTATTTTCGTCTTGTTCTATACTGAGTCTTATTTCAAATTTCTTTGCAAGTATTTTTGCTATGAAGAAACCTAGCCCATGTCCCTTGCCAACAACTCCTTGAGAACGGCTCTCTGTCGGCGTTAGCTCGTTAATATCCTTTAGAACTTTGCTAGAGATAGGTAAACTGTGGTTTGTTATTTTAATAAAGTCATTAGTGACTTCAACTAAGACCTCCCTGTCGGTAAATGAGAACTTTAAGGCATTATTAAAGAGATTGTTAACAATTTCGTTTTTAAAAAGTTCGTATGGGATATTTAGGTCTTTAACGACGTTATTCTCGTTAAAAATTGTAACTTCCAATTTCTTTTTATTAATAAGATCTTTGTTAAGTAATACCAAATTTTCGAAAACCTCATTGATATCAAACTTAACGGACTTCACTTCTTTCACTTCGCGATTTAAATAATCGAGGTGCCTGATAGAAGTTATGACCTCAGTCATTTGTTGAACTTTTAGAAGCTGTTTAGGTATCTCTTGATCATTTGGGTACCTTTCTTGCAAAGAAAGACCATAAAGCTGAACTATGCTTAGAGGATTGGTTAGATCATGGAAAAGAATTCGTAGGAGATTTTTTTCGCTTTTTGTACTAGTGTAACTCTCGATGATCTTTTCGTTGTTTTTAAAGTAGAAATAGAGCGTCACAGAGAGAAGAAGAGCCAGAAGTAAAATAAAGCTAATCTGTCTCCAATGCCTATCCTTTAAATCTGAAATTTTATAGCTTAAATCATTAGAGAAAATAAGAGTTCTATTGTGAAATCTAAACTCTTTCTTGGCTATGACAATATTGGAGCTTTTTTCTGAGTATAAGAAGCGTTCTGATTCTTTGTCTAAAATTGAAATCTTCGAATCTAATGGAGCGTTTACCTTTAAAAAGTTTTCAAAAGTTTTATCAATTTGAATCAGAATATTGAGCCAGCCAAAGGTATCATCTTTAAAGATTACCGGAGCATAAAAAATAATGGCCCTATGTCCCTGCCATAGATCAACAGGTGGGGTCAAGATTATGCTATCCTTGTCTAGGCCGTTTTTAAAGATTTTCTGAATTTCACTATCTGGATGTTTAGTGAGGTCCTTCCCAAGTACTTTTCTATTTTTGTGCAAAGGAAAGACTCGTGAAATTATATTATTTTTATTAATAAAATTAAAAGCTAATGTTGAAGGACTAATCATAAGAAAGTTTTCAGCCGAGGCATCAAATTTTTTATTATCAAACTGCTCCCAAGTTCTAAACTTGGTTTGCATAAACTGAATCATGTTAAGGATATTACTTAGATGATTGAAGATTCTCTCTTTTTGTAAAACGATAATATCATTTGATTGAGCTTCAATATTTTTTTTGTCATTTTTATAAGAAGAAAAAACAAACCATATAGATATAATGGCTAATATCAAAAAGATAACGGTTGAATTGGTAAGAGAACGTTTGTAATTAAACTTCAAGTTTAGCTTCTTGGTTATAAAAACTTTTCTAATTAATCTTTTATACCAGAACAAAGCTTGTTTAGCCTTCCTCATAAGTAGTTGATTATATTGGTTTTTGGTGATTGTTCAAGTACTTAATATGACGTAATATGCCAACTTTTTTTCGTTAACCTCCTGAATTAGGAAGAAAGCGGGTATCACGTTAAAATATATGGGATATATGGAGTCTATATGAAGTTGTCTATTCTGTGTTTAAGTCTTGTCTTCTCTTTTATTGTTTCGGCAAATGAAAACCAAAGCGAAGAAAGGTTTAAGATTGAAAAGGAGAGGTACCAACAAAAAAGCGAAGAGCTAAACTCTAAGTTAAGTAATAGACTCTCGTTGGCTTCAAATAGATATTTGGAAGCAGTTAAGTACTACGGAAAAAAAGATTATACAAAAGCTAGGAAAGAGGTAACTGAGAGCTACAAAAGTGCCTTTGCTGGTCTTCAAAAATATATGAATGGAGACAGTAAGAATAAGGCAGTTCTAAATGAATATGTTAAGAATCTAATAAATCAAGGCATGGCCAAGAAATCCTTTGATACTATGGTTTTAGCAATTTCGGGAATAAATTCTGTAAACTCATGTGACCTAGTTCAGGTTGCCCCTCCAAAAGACAATTTTTTTAGCAAACTACCAGGGCCAGAAAAGTTTGTTATTAATAGTCTTGTCGGAGTCAATGCTACGAATGGTTATGTCCTACCTTTTTCTCATGATCTTTTTAAAGCTGCCTCTGCAGTTTATCTACTAGGTTTGGCCTCGTACCAGTCAGAATATGAACAAAGAACGAACTGGTTGAAAGATATTTCCAAAAGAGTAGAGCTTCCTAGCCAAAAAGAAGCTTTAGAGTTAAATGCCGAGTTAACCAAAGTTTCTATAGATTATATCGACAGGCAAGTGGAGCTTAAGAAAGTTTATAGAGGAATGCTTTTCTCAGCAGCTAAGGCAGCGGGAGATGAGTCAAATGTAAAAGCTTCAAGGATTTCTTATAGAGGGGAAAGAAAGGAAAGCGCAAAAAAGGATTATAAAAAGAAGAAGAAACGCGCTGGTCTATCCGATCATGCTGCAAGGGAAGCTGTTAAAGCTTATCAGAAGTATAAAACACGTGAGTACGAATTCAATCAGGCAAAAGTCCATACGCATATTAGCTGTGGAAGTTTAAGCGGGGCCATGGCATCTGTAAGAAGACCATATAAAAAATATTTTTATAGTTTTTTAAATATTATAATGGCCGAGGCTATGGCGGAAGAGGAGAATCCCCTATACATCTTCTATTTAAAAGTGATTGAAGAACAAAAGGATGCGACTAATAAAATTATGGTAAAACCAGAAAGCCGTTATCAGTTCTTAAATAAAGAATCGATGGATTTAGTAAAGAAAGATATCGATGTTGTAAGTGATCAAGTAACAGAGCTTAGAGGAAACCTCGCTCAGTTAGAGAATCTTTATCAACAGTATGTAGGTAGCACTGATGCCGTTGTCTTAGAAAGTGGCGGTGGTGAAATTAGAAATGATATCAAAAAGCCTGAAGTCGTGGCACTAGGCTCGAGTATGGTTAATAATGGTGGTCCTGATGGGGTAACTTCACTCTCGGGTGGTCTCACCGGAGGGAGTCTGTCTGGCTCTGATCTACTTGAAAATGTTTCTGCCAGAATTAAAAAAGCAAATGACGAATTGAAAGAAGTTAAATTTCAAGGGGCTAGTGGTACAAAAGGTGTTGATCCAAATTCATTCCTTGATAAACCAGATCGATTCTCTCTTGAAGAGATAAAAGAAGAGTCATTGAAGAAATTAACGGCAGCTCAAAAAGCTGGACTTGAGGGAGCTTATAAAGGGAGACTTTCTTCAAGAGCTAAAGCAGACCCTGTCGAAATTATAAAAGAAGACGAAAAGACAAAAGCAAAAAAGAAAATAGTTGCTAAGGCTCAAAAAAGAAATAACCTCAATTTACCAGATATTGAAGATGATCCTGCACTCAAATTGCTAAGGAAAAAGCCGGTCAATGAAAAAATGATTAGAGATGAGGATGTTGAGCCAATAGATGAGGAAACCCTGGCAAGACTTAGAGATGGAAGTGCAACAGATATCAATGATGATCGCAGCGTTTCAATCTGGACCATTATTAGTAATCGCTACGTAAGAAGTGGTTTTGAAAAGCTTAAAGAAAGAAAGTAATTATTTTTCTTCATCAAAGAGGATGGGAAAGGCTGATTTAATATAACGATTCGTAATAATCTTAAAAATAGATTTTCTCTTATCCTTAGTGATCTCTTCATCATTATCTTTATATTTTGCTAACTCCGTTGCTGTATCTAATTTTTCTTGGTTCTGCGACTCTCCTAAGAGTAAAAAATTTGCTAATGAGTCTTTAGGTTTCTTACCTCGCGATTTTGTTTTAGGTTTATAGCTTTGGAATATCTTCTTAATAGTCTTTGCTTCCTTCTTTGATTCCTCTTTAGAACCAGAGGCACTTCCTAGTGAAATGCCAAGGCCAGTTGATAAAAGAGCTTTTGCCTCCGGAGTTATTCCTTTTTTTATTATGCTTTTAATTTTCTTCGCCATGAGTGATTCTTGTTCTTTGAAGTTTATAGGAGTCATCTCATTTTTGGCACGGGACTGATTAGTAGCATCCTCTAGTGTTCTTTTGTATTTTCTTAAGGCGTTTGCGTTATTATTTAGATTGCTTTGAGCTAGGTCGCCAGAAGCGGTGTCGTCAGAATAGTTTTGATTTGCCATTGTAGTGAATGTACTAAGTGATTCGGTTAGTGCTCCAGGGGGAGAGAAGTTGGAGTAAGTATTTTGTGGCAAATTGACTCTTTTACAGCTACTTTTAGATCGGCAGTTACAATCGTTATCCATAAAAAAACTAAAACCTGATCTTGCTGCACAATTTGCCTTTAAAGTAGCTAGTTTTTTGTTATCTATCTCTCTTAAGGCAGCAAGGCCTAGTCGTTTTTCATTGTACTGAATATAACCAATTTTACTAAGTGAGTTTAGTAATCTGTTCAACTCCTTCTTGTAAATATCGGCTTGTTTTTTATAAATATCTGCAGCTTCTTCAGTCATTTTTGCAACCTGAAAAGCAATTAATGAGAATCCACCGAACACGACTGCCCTTACGATAGCATTTGATTTAACCGTGTCCATGACTTCTGTCATGCCCCACAAAGCAGATGAAAGTTTTGCTACTGATTCTGGTGAGGTAATGCCCATTAGTCTTGCTTGATTAGCGTCTGCTTGAGCAAAGGCCGCCGGCATAATTAAATTCATTAAAGGGTTAGTGGGCTTATTTTTCTTATGATTATAGCCAGCTGTACTTTGACAAGTATCTTCAGGTGAGCCGTATATATTATGTAATACAAACTCCACTATAGACATGATTGCAGCTATCAAAAAAATTGTTCCAGCTGATTTAGCATTCCCAGCTCTCTCTCTCGCTGCCTGTTCAGCCTCTCTGGTTTGCTCTTCGGCTTTACTTAAAACATCGACTTGTGCTTCGGTTTTTTCCTTATTGAGCATCTGATAGCGGCCAACTATATGGTCACTGGCTTTTTTGAAGTTATCCCAATTTTTAATTTCAGCGTAAACGTAGTACAGAGCGCCTGCCGCAAAAATTGCAGTTGAGAAGAGTTGGCATTCCGCCACTAGAGCTATACCTGAATAAGCAGATGCAATTAAAAGTATTGTAGATTCTGTAACAGCTTTTTCTTCTTTTTTTTCTGCTTTACTGTTGGCCATGGCATTCATGGGGAGAAAAAGCAGATTGAGAATTGCGACATAGGTAATAATTTTTTTATAGAGCATTAAATAAATTTTATCCGAGGTTTAGATAATAAGCTAGTATTCAAACTTTGGGCCTATGCGCTCCGTCTTGCTTTTATTTTGTACTTACGTAAAACTTACGCATGATCTTTTTAAGCTAAAGATCTGTCTTAATACCTATTTCCGGTCGTTGTCATGGAGCTGAACACGCAGGAAGAGGCTCTTTTAAAGGAGCATCTTCATAAGTTTTCCCTGGAGGAGAAGGGGCCTCCTATACGCTCTGGACTAACGGAGTTGGACGCTTTTTTTTTAAGAAGAGGTGGGATCCATTATGGAAAAGTGATTGAGTGGGGATCGCCTATAGGACGTTGTGGACGTTTTATGATTCTGCGTTTTTTAAGAGACTTACATGAGTCAGTTGTTTGGATTCATGGGCAAAAAGAGGAGCTTGAGGTGTACGCCCCAGCTTGGGCCGAACGAGGAGTGGATCTTAGTCTTTTTTATTTTATTCGTTCACGAAGTCCACTCCCGGATCTAAGGCCGCTTTTTTTAGAGCCGGCCTTTAAGGTCATTGTGATGGATTGTCCGGAGCGCTTAAGTCCTGGTGATTGGAGCTTTATCGCTTCAAAGGTGAGGGAGAATAAGCAGCTGCTTTTCGTTTTAAGACCTTTTTTCTTATCAACAAAACGAGGGAATCCTCTGGTTAGCTGGAGAGTTAATTGTTGGCTTAAACCTAAGCAGGGCAAGTACTGCCTAAACTTTTTAAAGGGCGGGGAAGGAAAGATTGAAATTCCTATGTCCCGAGTAAGAGATACATGAGTGTTATATCATTAAAGCATCATTTAAAACGCGGTCAGGGGCTTCCTAGTTTTCTTGGGATCAAAGGAAAGCTTGACCCTGAAGAGGCATTTCTTATTGGCTCCAGGGTTATGCAGTGGAGCGATGAGATTCTCTTCATTGATTTAAGTAATGTTCATCATTACTGGAGATGGGCGGCACAGGGGGAGGAGCTTCTTCCTTTTTTTGAAAGAAAGTTTAAGGAGTTCTTTGAGGCTTCTGATTTAAAGTTTTGCTTTGCTCATCATCCTTTTCAGGCAGTTCTTAATTTAAAACTTCAAGAAGACCATTTGTCATGTCTTGGAACTCCTCAGGGGGATCTCTACTTTAGGCAACAAGACTTTAGACACTGGGAAGATGTCTTAGAGGAGTTTGGAGCACATATACCCAAAAAAGAGCGAAGGGATTTTAAAAAAAGTATTGGTCGCTTTAATCGTTTTTTAGAGCGTATGAAGATCACAAAGCCTTTTGATATTCTGAGTATAAAGCAGGACTCTTTAGAAAGACGTTTCGGTAAGTGGCTTGGAAGAGCTTGGTCTTGGGTCTTTAAAGGCTTTGATAAAGGGACGCTTGAACCAGAGCAAGGAGATCTTTTTCAAACAAATTTCTTGGGCTTCGACATGAGCTTTCCATGGCATGGGGTCACAATAAAAGATTCCCCCTTTGTTAAGAGATTCTTAGATCATCCTCTTAGTGAATGGGAGCATATGTGCGAGCCTTTAGTAGAAGATATGAACAAGCTCTTAAAGAATTACAGAGAGCTTCAGCAAGAGCGAGTGACTCGTGTCAACTGGGTGGTGACTTTAGAGAGCCTAGAGGTTAAGTCTTGCTCAATTATCTTTAGGAATCCCCACTCTCTTTTAGATGACGCCCCTAAGTTTGAGACTTTTTTATTTCAGGCCTACTACTCTTACCTCTCTATGATGAAAGAGTTAGAGCAAAGGGAAGATAATTTAGACTTTCCCATCCGTATGGCCACAGTAGGTTGGCGCCTTGAGGTGCAAGAATCCCTTCGGACTGCTCACCTGAACGAAGACCTTTTAAGTGGAGGAGTAAGTTCTAGTCGGATGGAGATGGAGAATAAGCTTCCTTTAAGTTTGCAAAGCTTTGGTCTAAGGCCAAGTTTTTTTCCTGAAACTTCCTTCGGGTCTAGAGAAGATGAGTACTTAGGCGAGAAGCTTCCTTGGCTTGCGGCTTCAAAGAGAAAACCCCTTTTTGTTTTTAAGAAGATTGAGCCGCTTAATCTAGAGGGAAATTATAAAAGAACTTTTTTAGAAAGAGTTTCTACTATCTGGTGGCATGGAAGTGAGCCTGAGATGGGGGACCGGGATTATTATTTAATTGAAGATGACGGCGGCATTATGTGGTGGGCCTTTCAGGACCCAAAAGGAGGATGGTTTAAGCATGGGCTATTCTCTTAGTAGTGTTGGTCATCATGAGTGGCTAAGTAAAACCAATTTTAGCTTTTTAACGGGAGCTTCTCATCCTCTTGAGATGTTAGAGGAAGCTGATTATCACGGTTATAAATCAATAAGTATTAATGACTTTGATGGGGTCTATGGCCTAGCCAGGGCCCATTTGAATCTAAAAGAAAAGCTTGAGGGCTCTCGTTTAAAGCTTCATTACGGAGCTGAGCTTCACTTATCTCAAGATCATGATAGACCAATTCTTTTACAAGAGACCGTGGCCCTTTTAGCACTTAATCGTTTTGGTTATATGAATCTTTGTAAGATCTTAAGCCGAGCTCATATTAATTCTAAAGATAAGGCTTTTTTAAGTTTAGAAGAGCTCTCTTCCATGAACACCGCTGGCGTTATTGCGATTAAGCCTATGCGCGGTGGAATTAGAGAAGGGCAAGGTGATGATAAGTTAAAACTTTTAAAGGAGGTCTTTAGTGAAGGTTTTTATTTGGGAGTTAGTCGTCATCTTCATCCGGCGGAAGATGTCTGGATTGGTAAAACTCTGGAGTATTCAAGGAACTTAGATCTTCCAACTCTTTTAACTCAGGATGCTTTCTTTCATAAGCGAGAAAGAAAGAGCATGAATGACGTTCTTCACGCTATTAGAACTAATCAGCCTGTAGGCTATTGTGATGAGCACTTTTTCCCTAACGGAGAAAGGCATCTACACTCTTTGAATGGTCTAGACTTTCTCTACTCCAAACTTCCTGTTTATGAGCGCTCTATTAGAGAATCTCTTTATTTATCTGAGCGTATTGATTTTAGTTTTGATGAGCTTAAATATAAATACCCCGGAGAGATGATTCCTAAAGGGTATAGCTCCCAAGAGTTTTTAGAAAAAACAGTTCTGGATGGTATGAGAAGGCGCCTTGGCCCTGACTTTAATGAAGAGCTTCAAAAACGGGTCTGGCATGAGCTAAAGCTAGTTAGAAAACTTGAGTTTGCTGATTATTTTCTAACGGTTTGGGATATAGTTCGTTGGGCAAGGTCTCAGGATATTCTTTGCCAGGGCAGAGGCTCTGCCGCCAATTCGATTATCTGCTTTGCCCTTGAGATTACCTCTATTAATCCCGGTCAATTTGAAATGCTTCTTGAGAGGTTTATCAGTGAGGAGCGCGGAGACCCTCCAGATATTGATGTGGACTTTGAGCATGAACGGCGAGAAGAAGTTATCCAATATATTTATGAGCGCTACGGAAGAAAGCGCGCCGCCATGGTGGCCAATATCATCACCTTTAGACAAAAAGGCTGCATGCGCGCCGTAGGTAAGGCCCTTGGTGTACCAGAGTTTGTTTTAAAGAAGGCCTCAGAGCTGCAAAAGACCAGACTATTTCGCGGCTCTAGTAATGATTTCCTTCTTATGAAGCTAAAAAAAGAATGCGAGGAATTAGAGCTGGCCCATTCTTGGGAGTTGTGGATTCATTTTAGTCAGGCTTTGAAAGGCTTCCCTCGTCATATGGGAATTCACTCCGGGGGTTTTATCATTGCAGGAAAAGAGCTTGATCATCTTGTCCCTCAAGAGCCGGCGACTATGGAGGGAAGAACCGTTATTCAATGGAGTAAAGATGATATTGAAGGTCTTGGCTTTTTTAAGATTGATATCTTAGCTCTTGGTATGCTCACGGCCATAAGAAAATCTTTTTCCTATGTTAAAGAGCATTATGGAAAACATTTTGGTCTCTACGATATTCCTGAAGGTGATAAAAAAACCTACGCCATGATACAAAGAGCCGATACAGTGGGGGTCTTTCAAATTGAATCTCGCGCCCAAATGACCATGCTTCCTCGCTTAAAGCCCAAGTGCTTTTACGACCTCGTGGTAGAGGTCGCCATCATTAGGCCAGGGCCTATTCAAGGAAAAGTGATTCACCCTTATCTTAGAAGAAGAGATGGGGTTGAGCCTGTGACCTATCCCGACCCCTGTCTTGAGCCCATCTTAAAAAGAACTTTGGGTATTGCTATTTTTCAAGAGCAGGCCATGCGAATTGCCGTGGAAGTGGGAGACTTTACTCCCGGTGAGGCCAATGAGCTCCGGCGTAATATTGGTGCTTGGAATATGCGGGATTTTGATCAGATGCTCGGTCCTTGGATGGAAAAACTTCAGCAGGGCATGAAGCGAAAGGGTTTCGATGATTATTTTGTGGAACAGATTCTTGGCCAAATGAGAGGATTTGCGGATTACGGCTTTCCTGAGTCCCATGCCATCTCTTTTGCTTTTATTGCCTACGCTTCATGCTATTTGAAATGTCATTTTCCTGCGGCTTTTTTCACTTCTCTATTAAACTCTCAGCCCATGGGCTTTTATTCCCCTCATAATCTTATCCAGGCGGCTAAAAAAGACGGAGTCGAGGTTTTGCCTCCCTGTGTGAATCATTCAGACTTTGATAGTAAACTTGAAAAGCATCATGGAAAGCTAGCTTTACGTTTGGGGTTTCATATGGTGAATCAGCTCTCAAAAACTGGGGCAGAGGGGCTGGTCTTTCAAAGGGAGAAGTCCGGGCCTTGGCACTCCTTTGATCGTTTTACAAAAGATACGGCCCTTTTTCGTGATGATCTTACGGCCCTGGCCGCGGCGGACTGTTTTAGTGACTTTAATCTCGATCGTTCAAATGCTCTTTGGATGAGTGAGGCCATACCTCATAAGCCCATGATCGATGCTCATGAGAAGAAATTGGATTGGATGGAAGAGGGGAGAATGGAAAGAGTGATGAAGGACTTTAAGGCCTTTAATACTTCTCTTCATGATCATCCCGTTAAGATTATAAGGGAGGAAAGCTGGTGCTATCCTCTTAAACTTAGGGATTTAACTTTATCTGTGGGACTTACAAAGATCACTGAGAATAAGAATGTGAATGTTTTTGGGATGGTGCGAGTAAAGCAGTCTCCCCCTACGGCCAAGGGGATGGTCTTTATCACCATGGAGGATGAAACCGGATTTATCAACTTGGCCCTTCATCCCTATAAGTATGCGGCTTTTGTAGAAGTTGTGGAAAAGGAAAGTTTTCTTTGCGTCAATGGAGAGTTACAAATGGCCGGGGAATATCGCTCCATTCTTGTTAATTTCTTCTATCCTGTACGAGAGCAATTAGCAGAGGTTTCTCGCTTACAAGCGAGAAGGGTGCCTGCCATCGATAGTAAGCTGTTAGAGCCTCGTCAATACTATTGAAGAAGTGTTGTTTTCAATGTAGAACTGCACACTTTTAAAATTTAAGGATGCTAATAATGAAGAAATTTCTCGCTGCACTATGTGCCGCACTTGTCGTATTGCCCCTAATTGCTGGAATTCAAGAAACTATTGTTCACGACGTAAGAAAAGATAAGTTGATAAGAAGTGGAACAATCAAGATAAGCACTAAAGAGATCAAATCTGAAAGCTTTACTATGGAGCTTAAGTATAAAATTGTAGCTAAAGTTCTATTCTGGGAAAAAGTGCTTGAGGGCGTAAAGGGAGTTGAGCTACCAGTTCGCTATTTATCTCCTTACGGATACGAAGAATTAGAAGAAGAAGGAAGAATCACTGATGATAAAATCACTGTAATTCATATGGGTAGAAAGAATTTACCTAATCATTACGACTGTCATGTTATTAAGATTATCCCAAAAGAAGATAAGAAATGGGATGGTATTTTTACTTACTGCCAAGATATTCCTTCAATGGGATTTGCACGCACTAAGATAAATATGAGAGAGATACCATACGTTGGTTCTCATACCGTTTATTCAAGAGTTAGAGAGTAGCTGAGAATAACTAAAGGTAAGTAACAAATCCCTTTATTAAAAGCTTTTGATAAAACTTTTGCTTAAATCCCTTAGGCTTTAACAAGTCCATTCGCTCCAAGAGTGGTGTGAATCGTGGGGGACAAGTCCCAGACCAATAGGCACTCCAGGCAAATCTTATAAATGATAATTTACGATTACTTAGGGACTTAATGGCCTTTAAGACTTTTCCAATTCTTAGTTCTTCATCAGTAAAATCGCTCCCAAAAGGGAAACTGGGAAAAAGCCCATCAACTTTAATTTTATTTAAAATTCCAGAATAACTAGCTGGATAATTATGTTTAAATCGTTCCGGTATTATATACGAAGATCTTATCTTTAAGGCCTTCTTTGCTTTTTCTAAAAGATCTTCTTGAAACCTAGAGTCAGCTATTTTTATTAACTCAATGGCCACTTCTTCATCTGTTTTCCCTCTTAAATCAGCAATGCCGTACTCAGTAACAACCACATCTCTTAGGTGTCTCGGTATGGTACAGTTTGCATAGCTAAAGACAATATTAGAAATAGCTTTTCCTTTTTTGTCAGTTCTCCAGCTTCTCAATTGTAGAATTGATCTTGCGTCAGGTAGTTCTTGGGCCATGGCCACGAAATTATATTGCCCACCAACCCCGCTTACTTGTCCTAAGTTTTCTAGGGCATCAGAGCTGGCAGCTCCATTCAAGCTAACGATCATGCAGGTGTTAATAAATCTGCCATTTTTCCTTTGAAGCCGATCAATTTCTTCATGACCGTAAAGTTGATTAATTTGAGAAATCTTTTTCATTCTTATAAGCTTTCTCTCAGCAATAGGAAGGTCTTTTAAGAACTGATAAAAGGATCTAGGTCCTAGAAAGAAACCTGCATGGGCCACGGCCCCATTCCTTAGCTTCTCTCCTAAGGCTTCTTCTATCTCAGGTTCGTTTATATTTGCCTTAATTTGCTTCCCACCTGGGAATAGTAGTTTTCCGTCATTCCATTCAATAGTAGATTTAAAAATTCCAAACTCTTTTAAAAAGTCGGTATTCTCTTTTGTTAAATCGTTGTGAATAGCATGAACTTTATTAAGTTTTATAAGAATATCCGAAGAAACATTCTCTGTGATTTCACCGTTATTAATTAGTCTTTGCAAGGTTATATTATCATAACATTTTTTCTTTAAGATTTTTGCTTTATAAAGTTCTGCAAAACTATCTACAAACATTTCTGTAGCAGCAAAAAGTCCTTTTATGAAAACTGATGTGCTTCCATCTTTCTTAATGATTGGAAAAAC
>JAIBDQ010000077.1 GCA_024686135.1 Halobacteriovorax sp.
AATAAGGAGTGGATATATTTTTTTAACTCTTTTCTTTTTATTTTATAAGAGCTGTCTTCAGCATTAACAATTCTTCTAAATTTTTGATTCTTCATCCAATTGCGATAGCCAAGTAGATAATCATCAATAACACTTAACTGCATGGCAAACCAAAGCAGGTTTTCACGACTCTCTAATTCATCCGTTGTAATAAGAGCTTCATCTAAATCACCTACTTCATCTGGTGTAAATCTTGAAGAAAGACTTAACATTCGACTATTTAGGTGAAGAAAATATTTTACGGACTTATGTATGATCGTCAGATCTTGACCGATAATGGCCACATCTCTATTTATTCGATCTATTACATCAACGTTTAATTCATCAGAAAAAGTTCTAAGTCTTAGCTGAAGTGCTTTAATGATTTTGTAATTTTCATAAGCTGTTTCTAAGGCCTGCTCTTTTGATAAAGATTTATTTTGGTAAGAGAGATCTAATGATCCTAGTTTTTTATCAATATCCCTAAAAAGTAGATATGGATTTTCTGCTCCAAAACTATTTAGGCTAAATACAAATAAAGTTATTAAAAATAGGCCTTTCATGAACATCCCTTTTGTACTACTACGCGTGTAAATAAGAATTTATCCACTATTGTGACAGATGGACAAGAGTTCTGAAAAGGCTCCAGAGTGGCGCGTCAAGACCTTAAAATTTAAAGGGTCTCAATTGTAAAAAATACTGACACAACTAGTCATTTAAGAGATATTTTTCTGGGTCTGAAAAACACATTTTAAAGTCAGCCGCCATCTTGGCCGCATGTACCCCATCAATCAAACGATGATCGAAAGTTACAGCAATTGGAAGGACGGGTCTAACCTCAACCTTTCCATCAATGGCCACAGGTTTTTCATTAGTAGCACCTACAGTAAGCAAAAGAGGAACTCTTGTATAAGGACAAAGCGGTGCCCACGCTACATCAATACCAAGAGACCCAATATTCGTAATCATGACTGAACCAAAAGGATCGCTTGGGATTCCTAGGAACTTTAAGTTTAAATTTAGTCCGTACATTAGCCAAGATGCGATATCTAAATAATATTTAACAAACCACCATGGAAGAATCTTAAAGATATCCATATTTTTTTTCATTTCCTTATCTTTTCCAGTTCGAATATTAGAGGCCTTATCTTTAAGCTTTTTTGCAATTCCTGAGGTTGTTAAGTTTTCAGCTTCATGAATAACAGCTCCACTAAGGGTGGCCTTTTTAACTTTATCCTCTCCATCACCTGGGATATTCACCTGATAAAATAACGAGACATTTTCTCTTAAGTATATTCTTGAGCCTCTAATCATCCCATTGATCTCTGGTCTTCTCTTCATGCAAAAGGCTATTGCCCTTCCAACCAGATGAGCAGGAGTGATCTTAACATCATGTTTTTCACAATAAGTCGGGAGAACTTCTAAAGTTTTAGACATATCAATTTCAATAAATCCGTAAACAGACGGATCTTTTGCAGTCTTCCATGTACCCATGGCAACTTTTCTAAAAGGTGATACATCAGTAACTTTTTTTAACTTAACTACGCCCATCTTGATTACTCCTTAAGCCCTAGGGATTTCAGGATCTCTAGAAATTGGGTTATCTAAAGATATAAGAGTTTCAGTTGATTGAATCTCAGGAATTGCCTGAAGTCTTTCTATAAGAAAAAGATGAAGCTCTTTGGTATTTTTCGCAAGTACTTTTACGAACATACTATAATTTCCTGTCGTGTAATGAACCTCAACGATTTCAGGTAGTGCATCTAATTTATCAAGAACGGTTTTATAATCTCCAGCACTACGAAGATTTATTCCTACAAAAGCCCCTACTTCTAGACCAAGCCTTGAGAAATCCACCTTCAATTTTGATCCAGTAATAATCCCCGCTTCTTTCATTTTATTCACGCGGACATGAATAGTTCCACCGGAGACGATCAAATCCCTCGCTATCTCTTGAAAAGAGGTTCTTGAATCTTCTATTAGTCTCTTTAAGATCTCACGATCCACATCATCTAATTGATACTCTTCAATAGTTCGGGCTTCAGACATACAAGTCTCCTAATCTTTAATAGATTTTAATACGAATCATTCAATTTATCGGTATTTTTTTTGAAAAGCTAAAAGCCTCTAGGGATCAATCCAACTTTATCATAAACCTCAGCAAGAGTTTTTCCCGCTCTTTCTTTAGCTTTTAAAGCATGTTTCTTTAGTAAATCATTCAAGTAATCTTCATTCTTCATAAGGTCATCATACTTCTCATGAACTGGTTTTAAGGTATCGCAAACTAAATCAGCTAGACCAACTTTTAGGTGGCCATACATCTTACCTTCAAACTCTTTTTCAATTTTCTCATAGCTCATTCCGGACAAGGCTGAGTAAATTGTCATGAGATTGGCGATACCTGGCTTAGTTTCATCATACTTAATCACTTCACCAGAATCGGTAACGGCACCTTTTATTTTCTTTTGAATCTTTTTTGGGTCATCAATAATAGAAACAAAGTTTTTAGGGTTATCATCAGACTTGCTCATCTTCTTCGTTGGATCCTGAAGCGACATAATTCTCGCTCCAACACTACCAATATAAGGCTCAGGCATAATAAATGTTTCTCCATAGCGATGATGAAACATGTCTACCAAATCCCTGCATAACTCTAAATGCTGTTTTTGGTCTTCACCAACAGGAACAACATCAGCTTTATAAAGAAGAATATCTGCGGCCATTAATACTGGGTAAGTATATAGCCCTGAATTAATATTCTTAGATCCTTCAGACTTATCTTTAAACTGAGTCATTCGATTAAGATGCCCCATTGGGGTAAAGCAATTCAAAATCCAGGCAAGCTCTGCATGTTCGCTAACATGCGACTGCATAAAAATTGTATTCTTCTCAGGATCTAAGCCGAGGGCCAAATACTGAGCAAAGAAGCTTAGACTGGACTGTCTTAGAATCTTTGGATCTTGAGCGGTGGTTAAAGCATGAAGATCAACAACCATATAATAACAATTGTACTGCTCTTGAAGCTTAGTCCAATTATTGATCGCTCCTATATAGTTACCTAAAGTAAGATTCCCTGTGGGGGCTGAGCCTGAAAGTATTGTCTTTTTTTCTGCCATTTCTTTAACTACTCTACCAACAAAAACGGCCCCTTGCGGAGCCGTTTTTTTATAAAAAATTTGGTTGCGGGAGCCAGATTCGAACTGACGACCTTCGGGTTATGAGCCCGACGAGCTACCAGACTGCTCCATCCCGCGTCAAACTGTTGATTTCACATTGTGTCTGGACGAGGATAATAGAATAACAATTCTTCTTTGTCCACTATTTACCAACCTCCAATGCTCCAGCTTAAAACCCTAAAATAAAGCGATTCTACGCCGATAAGCTACTGTTGTTAGAAGCAAGAAAGTAAGGACGACTATTATGGCAAACATTCAAATGCAGAAGAAGAAACTTAATATAGAAATCGACACGAATGGTCTAACCGATGCACAGGTAAGATTAATTCGTTCACTCAATGCCATGCTTACCCATGTTTTACTCACTGATGAAGAGAGTGAGTTCTTTGATGGAAGCGCTGAGTTCATGAGAATGTGTGCTGCTCTTATTAAGCAAAGCCACTTCACAGAAAAGCTTTTAGCAGAAGAAAATATTCCTTATGCTGATCAAGCGCTCGAATTTGCAGTAGATGTGCTCAGTGAACATATGACCTTAAGTAAAGTCGTTCAGTATGATAACTAATTTTTAAAAAATTCAAACAGAGTTAATAGCCCATGTCTCTGACTTGGGCTTTTTTTTGTTCGCTAGTTAAAGAATCAAATCCATAAGCACAATGAAGATCACCAATATACTCTGGCACAAGCTCATCACCAAAAAGCTTATGAGGTCTATAGATCGTTATTTTAGATGTATAAAAGAGAAGGTCATCCACTCTTTCAATTGTAGATAGGTATTCAAGGTAAACCTTTCTACTTCCTTCCATTCTTATTCTTTTTCTCGATTGCCTGATCAGATTTTCTAAACGAGTTGCCTCTAAGTCCTCCTCAGCTATCCAATTTAGAGGCGGTTTTCCATCAATAAAAAATATATTATCATAGAAGTACTGACCCTTTTCTCTAAAAGTAAGGGACAGACCTTCAAAATCATTTCTTTGAATAAAAAGTGAATCCCTAGGGCAAGTCTTTATAGGTACGAGTTCTGAAGAAGCCCTTTCTATATTTGCTCCAGCAAAACGATAGCGCCCCACGAACCTAAGTCTTGGGTCTGGGGGAAGCTTTATAGCTTTTGGTTTCTTGGTTGAGTCTTCTTTTACACCTTGAATGACGATTTCATTCCAAAAGAAGTTTGAACAAGAAGAAAGAAATAATAGGGACGCAAGAGCAAGTTTTAACATCCCTAAAATTATAGCATATCTAAACGATTTGTACGTGGGCGTGCTTTTTAGCAGCCTCTTTTTTAGCTTCTCTTAAAGCTTTTTTCTTCTTACGAGCTTGATGAGCCTCTTCTTTAGCTGCAAACTCTTCTTCGTAAGCTTTCTTACGGGCCAATTTCTTAGTTTCTTTAATCGCTTTTAGTGAATCATAATAAGATTCTTTTCTGAATTTATGGAAAGTATGATCATCAGCAGCAGTTCCGCCTTGAGCTCCTTTCTTTGAAATACTAATACTTCTTTTTTCTGAACGGTACTCTTTAGCTCCAGGTAGAGGGAGACCATTCTCATTAATACCTATTAGTTTCAAAAGTTCTTTTTTAGTTGAAATGATATAAGATCCTGGAGCAATACCTGTAATAGGAAGTCCACCAATAGCGACACGCTTTAGTTTATCAACCGTAAGTCCTGCTCCTTCACAAATTCTACGTATCTCTCTGTTCTTCCCATCAGCAATTCTAAACTCAAGCCAAGTCTTTGTTGGAAGCTGTTTAATAACTCTTACCGACTTGGGCTTAAGAAAGCCTTCACTCGTCTGAACTCCATCTCTCATTGTCTTAAGATGGGCCTGAGAAATAGCTCCAAAGACTTTTACTTCATATGTTTTTTCAACATTAGTGCTTGGATGGATTACGGTGTTTGCAAACTCTCCATCATTAGTAAGGATGAGTAGACCCTCTGAAAGATAATCAAGTCTTCCCACAGGATAAATTCTTTCTGAAAATTACTTAACAAGATCCATAATAGTCTTACGTCCTTCAGGATCAAAAAGTGTCGTCATGTATCCGCGAGGCTTATGCAAAACGATATAGAGCTTATCAACTTTATTATCAATGGCCTGACCGTCTACGAAGACAGCATCAATAGTAGGATCAATTTTTGTCCCCATCTCAGTGATTAAACGGTCATTAACTTTTACTCTACCTTGAAGGATAAGAGTTTCAGCTTTACGACGGCTGGTAATTCCACAGTCGGCAATAAATTTTTGTAAACGTACTGGTTTGTTCATTTGGTCTCCAATCTGCCTCACGGCTGTTTAAGAGTTATTTAGATATAACTGGGGGCGAATTTAGGACGCCCCCTGCGATATGTCAATTCTGGTCTTTATCTTCTGTATTTGCTTCAACATCAACATTCCCTAAGAAAGAGAGATCAATATCTAAGTCATCAGCTTTATCAATGATTTCATGGGTTTTAGCCTCAAGCTCATCTTCTTTGTCTTCGATATTTTGCTGACTAAGACCTAGTTCCTCTTTTAAAGCATCGTCTACTTCTTCAAGTCTTTCGCCAGTTAGTCGCTCAAAAGCTTCGTCTAGGGCAGCTGATAATTCAGCCTCCTCATTATCATTTGATTTTAATAAGTCTTCACCTAGGACCTCATCGCTGTCATCCTTAATAGGCTCACCCGTATCAAGATCAATCATCTCGAATTCTTCATCTAAAAATTCGTCCTCTTCTGGAACGTTGAATGGACCAGCAGTAAGATCACGAATTATCTGTGGGTCAGTTACAGCTGTCATTAACTCTGAATCAATGGATGCTTTATTTTCATTAATTATGATTTGAGCATTCACATATTCTTCTAAAAGATCGAAAGCACTTCTTGCTGGCTCTTCACCTTCAACTTTACCTTCTTTCTTTTTCTTATCTGCCTTATTAAGTGACTTAACAAAATCTGTATCTGAGGCGATTGATTTGATCGATTCGGTTAGCTCTTCAAGCTCTTCCATCTCATCAAACATGAATTTTTCTTTATCACCAATATGAACTAGATTTTTTATATCTGACATTTTGGCTGTATTTGTTTTACTCATCTCTTCAACTTCGTGCTCAGGGGGAAGTTGTGACAGATCGGCCAAGTTGAATACTTCTAAGAACTCTGGAGTTGTCCCGTAAAGAACTGGGCGTCCCATTTCATCGGAGCGTCCTGCGACTTTAACAAGTCTCTTATCCATAAGTCCGCGAACGATATGACCGCTATCCACACCTCTAATTTTATCAACTTCAATTTTAGATACTGGCTGCTTATAAGCAATAATAGCGAGAACTTCTAAGGCCGTAGGAGTTAGAACTAGAGAGTTAACTTTAAAGAGGTCTTGCACATATTTTGAATAAGTAGCTTTAGTTCTATATTGATACCCTTCCGCTACTTCTACTAATCTAATTCCATGATTTGGAACTTCATATCCATCCATTAATTTCGTAAGAGCTTCATGAACGACTCTAAGAGGTAAGTCTTCATCGATAAGTTTTCTAACTTTTTCTAGGGAGACCGGACGGTCGCTCATAAAAATAATTGTCTCGATAGCACCGCAAAGAGTCTCTTCGTTAAGACCTGTTCTCGCTTGCCATAATTTATCTTCCTGTAATTCAGGATCATAAAAATCCAGTTCAAGAGAAAAGTCTCTTTCTTCCATTTGCGCCATCAGTTCCTCAGGAACCTCGTCGTCAGGAAAAAGTGCATCCAAACCCTCTGGAAACTTTGCTTCTAATGTTTCAATTTCTTCAATTTGTAGTGTGTCTTCCATAAGTCCCTGTCCTATTGAAGGATAATTTTCTCATCTTCGGTTTTTGGTAAAGCAGGTGGCATTTCATTTGTTTCTAATGTTTCCACTTGCGCCTCTTGGGCCATTTCTTTTAATGCATCCGCATCGATCTCTTCAGGAAGCGTCCCCTCTTCCTCTTCTTCATCAAATCCATTGGCCTGCTCTGGATTAAAGTCCTCTAATGATTTAGTCACATTCACATAAATATTAGACATGGACTCATTCTGAAATATTTCTATTCTATGTAATCTCGCAAGCTCTAGTAGAGAGATAAACGTGATAACAATATTATCAATCGTGTTTTCTCCGTCTTGTTCTACTAAAGTTTCAAAATCAGTTTTCTCTCCAACAGAAAGAAACTTCTTTAAGAAATTAAGCTTTTCTTTAATAGAGAGACGGTCTCTTCTTACAACCGTATATTTCTTTCTCTCTTTTTGCATAAGCTCAATCATGGCCCCAGTTAACTTATCAAGTTCGATAGGAGTTAAGATTGAATTTACAATGGCCTTTCTATTAACTTTTGGCTTACAGAAAATATCATGACCTTTTTTAGGAAGTCCCCAAAGGATCTCCCCCATTTTTTGAAAATGTTGAAGCTCTTCTAATCTACGAATAAGCTCTGACTGGCTGGTGATATTTAAATCTCCTGTTCCATCGAGATCATCCTGTAGTCTGCCCATTTCTTCTTCAGTCACACAGTTCTTTGACTTAAGAAATAGGAGGGTGGCTGCTAAGTAGAGATAATCTCCAGCAACATCAAAATTGAGCTCTCGCATCCCAGCCAGATAACCCAAATACTGTTGAGTGATAGTGGTCAAATCAAGTTCACGGATGTCCATCTCTTCTTTTTGCACAAGCAATAAAAGAAGAGCCAAAGGTCCATCAAAGTGATCTGTTTTGACCTGAATACTAGTGTCTAACATGTGCCTCTCTCGTGCAATTAACCTAGTAGGCTAATAAACATATTTGCCATTCCTCTGCCCATCATGAGCGCGGGAGTCATTACATAACTTAAAATGGGTGTGAACCAGATTAAGAGAATAAATAAAAAACTAAATCTTTGAAGTTCTTCATATTTTCTTGCTTGTTCATAATCTAAAAAAGTTGAAACCATTTTCGATCCATCAAGAGGAGGGAAAGGAATCAAGTTGAACACGGCTAGAATAATATTTATATAAACTGAGCTTTCGAGCATTTTAAAAAGAATAGAATTAAAACCAAAATCAGTAGTTACTTGTGTTGCGATGATGGCCAGAAAGAAAGCACTTAAAATAGCTACTAAAACATTGGCCAGTGGACCAGCGAAGCTCACCCAAAAAATTCCTGCATTTATGTTTTTGAATCTTCTAGGATCAACAGGTACTGGCTTCGCCCAACCAAACATTGTTCCGCCCATCATGATACCAATCATTGGGAAAATAATTGTTCCTACAAGATCGTAGTGAACGACTGGATTCATTGAAAGACGTCCCATTCTTTCAGCAGTATCGTCACCAAAACCTTTGGCCACTCTTGCATGTGCCCACTCATGGAAAACAATTCCAAGTAAAAAGCCCGGAAGGGCGGTGGCTAGGCGTAGTACGATATTTCCATCCATAGGAGTCAACTATAGCAAGGGTGCTTCGATGAGACAACGAATCAGGGCCGACAGAAGGCCCTGAAAAGCTAAAGATTACATATGCTTAATGCAGTAAAAATGCTGTTAGAAATAGTTTTTTTTAAGCCGCATTGCAGAATCCATTAGACTGCCCCGCGACAAATCTAACATATTCCTCAAGCTCACGGGCCTTACCAAGATGGTATCGTTTAAAGATACCTCTCACTGTATCTTCCCTCTCATCCACTAAAAAAATGTCCAACTCCAAATCATTAAAAGGAAGTCTAATTTTAAGATCCCTATTATTGATTGGAATATCTCCAGAGAGACTTTTATCTAGCATCACTCCTGCCGTTGAGATGTTAACAATATTAACGGGATAAAAACTGCCAGCCCCCTCAATAAAGGAGATGTCATCAATTTCGTAACGAGGCTCTAACCTTTGAAGCGTAACCGGGTACTCTGCCTTATTAAAAACCTTAACTCCTGTCGTTCCATTGATCGGAACTCCCGCAAGAAACTTCTTGTAAAGCTTATTCACAAGTTTCTTATTTTCGTAAGGTGCTAAGTGATCCGTATTGCTTATAATTCCAAAGGTGCTATTTTCGCAAAGCCTCGCCACAGAAAAGCATTCTGCCGGTGTAGTAAAATTGTCATACTCACCTACTAAAACTAATGTTTCACAAGTAGGACCAGTTGGAAGGTCGTGTAAATCGAGAAGCCTTCTAGTATTTATCTCGTATCGAACAAGATCCGCAGCATCCAGCTTTAACATATTTTTATACAGGCCTTTTTGAAGGAGCTCTGCTCCCTGTATCTCATGTCTTCGATAAAAATTTAAAAGATTCAGCACCACCCCCGCACTAAATCTCTCCATCTTTCCTTCACTTAAAGAAGTAAAACTCTCCTCTAGCAGAAGTCTTACCGACTCCCTTACTTCTGGAGTAGTTCCCCCTAAAATTAACTTGTCCGTTCTATCTGGATACTTAGAAGCAAAGTGAAAACCAATTGCAGATCCATAGGAAAGAGCAACAGGCGTCACTTTCTCGACCCCCACCTGATCTAAGAAACCACATAAGATATCCCCTAACTCTTCAAAAGTGAGATTATCTCCCAGATCGTCATTCCCACCTTGCCCTGGAAGATCCACTAAAAAAACTGGATGAACATCACATAATAACTCCACATCTTTTTTAAAGGACTTAAACTTTTGAAAAGCTCCTCCTAAGATTAGAATTGGATTTTTATGAGCTGTTTTAGGTCTTGAAAAACTTAAATATTGAACAAGTCTTCCATTAACTTCCACGCAAAGTGGTGGCCTGTTAAAAGAATCCATTGAAACTAATGGCTTCATAGTTTCCCCTACGTTGAATTGAGATTATTAATATTGAACTGACGTACTGAGGAAGTGATCTCGCCTCCACTTTATCAACCGACACCTGCCGGTCAACACCATGCTTCACAATAAATTTAATCAAGTAAAAATCAGCTATTTACCCCCTCAATGCCCCGATATGGAGGCATTTCAGTGGTATAATAAACTCGGACATGCAAACTCTAATACTCTCAATATTTCTCCTCTCAAACTATGCCTTTGCTAATGATGAATATCTAAGTGAACGTCTAGAAAGAGAGATCCAAAAAAGCGACTTTTCAACTGTCGATGAATTAACCGAAAACGAAAGGGTTATAAGAGATCTATCTCTTAGAGAGCAGTATTTTAAAGAAAGAGAAAAACCTTGGTCCCCCATTCCCTTTCGAGCTCTTCTTTTAAAAGGAACGAGGTTAGTTGATATTAAAACAGGGAAAGTCTATTTCACCTCTTCAGATATTTACGTTTACGCCCAAGAAGAAACAAATGGCAGTCAGGTTACTTTTATCCTCAACCAGGAAAAAGTAGCGAAGTATAAAACTTTTACAAGAAACTTAAGATCGATAGAAAGAGATATTTCCCTCTACCCTGAGGTTGACGTTAATAAGTCATATCTTGATAAGCCTAAATACCACTCAACTGACAAGATTATGGAGATTGAAAGTCATTTTTCATTTCATATAGAAACAATGAAAAGTATTTTTTTCGCCGACCTCTATAGTGGCACGGAGACTCTCTCGACGGCGAATCGTTTTCAATCTAAAACCTTTTTCAACTCTGTCTTACCAGTCGACTTTGGAATCTCCTTAGGTTTTCAAAAAGGTCTTTGGAACGATACGGATAACCAAGTGAGATGGAGTACAGGGTACTTTGGTCCTAGCCTACGTTGGCAATTTGCAAAATGGGGAAAAGCTAGATTTAACACAAAGCTTGGAATAGAACGCTCATTTGGCTTTACAGCTACCGGTGTCTCCTCAAGAGCCAACTATTCAAGTCTATTATATGAATTTGAATTAGAGGCTGTATATCAAAGCTCCATCGGTCCTTTTCTATTTGGTTGGACTCTTAGGAATATGTCCTGGCAGCTAGAAGATACTGACACTCCATTAAATATTATCAATAATAAAATAGATATAACATCAACGAGCATCTTCGCTGGCTATAGGGTCGATATTGATTTTTAAAATATTTCTTTTTTTTATCCTAACAATAAATTTAGCCTACGCAGGAAAGGCCGTCGTCATTGTATTAGAGACTCCCCTTCTAATGGATAGAAATCCAAAGTCTAAAGTTCTTCAGCTTGTTCGAAAAAATCAAGAAGTATGGATTCACGATAGAGAGTTCGGCCTTTCCCCTTTAAAGCCAGATTATGAAACGCTAAATGACTTCAATCAATTCTCTGAATTAAAAAAGATAAAATACGATCGGGGAGAAGTAAGAGCGGGCTATTTAGAAACTATGGATAGAAATGGGAACACCGCCTACATAAAGAAAAGTCATGTGAAATTAGTTTATAAGGATGAAAGAGAAGCTCTTACTAATGTGAATCCTTTTATTGAGGACCCGACAGACTACAGACTTCAGGAGCCCCTGCCGGATGACTATCCCCTTACAGACCACAGGAAAATTCGTGCTTTTGCCCAAATGGTCTTCGGACCTGCCTTTAGATCCCAACATAACTACATCGATCCCGTTAAGAATTCTGATAGGAAGTTCAGAAAAGGACTGGCAATTGGTTACACAAGAAAGGCTGGCTGGGATCAAAACGATCGTTTTTATTTTGGAGGTTATGGCCACTTCACCGTGGGTGAAACTTCTCATACATTCTCGAGTGGAGACCTAGAAACAGCTAGAGAGATTTCTTATCAAATATCCCTTGGGCCCACTTTAAGTTTAGATGTATTCAGAGAAGAAAAGTGGAAGCTCTCTGTTGGCGGAGGAATCAACTTAAACTGGAACCGCCATTTTATTAAACTTACTTCTGCTGCAATAGGTGAAGAAGAAAGAATATATGAAGGATTTAATATCACCCCTCGAATCTATTCTAAATTTCATTGGAGAGATTTTTTCATTCCAGATGTAGATCTCGTTTTTGGAGTGGACATGCAATTTAGCCTGGCCCAAGAATATTTAAATAAGTCGACTCCAAACTTCCCAGAACTTTGGACCGATGACGTTACAACTAACGACTCTTTTCGAACTCCTACGGCCGGTATTATGACCTTTTTAGTAGGGTTTCAATCCAATTATTAACTGACCTTTTTTGTTTTTAAAAATTAATGCATATTGTCAATATTTTCAACACTTTGTAATCCTAAATTTGTCTAAAGTTTCTACAACAGTTTTCGATAAGTAATACATAACGGTTGAAAACCGCTTCCAGGACGGAAGGGTTATAAGACATGCATTCCAGGAGGGATATACATGCAAAACGATAGAGAAGTTCTTTTTCAAAAACTAGGAAACACTTGGTACGTATTTACTGAAACTCAAAATGACGTAGTTTACTCTGCACTTCCCCAAGGCATGACCCCACATACAACCAAACTAGAGCTATTTGAAGTGATAGAAGACCACCTAGAAAGAGTTGCGGACCATCACAATAGTGTTGAAGCTGCATAATTATTATGGGTGTCAAAAACTTAGAGCGCCTTTATAAAGAAGGCGATGAGCTACAGTGCAAAAAAGATAAGGAGCTTGCAGAGCAGTACCAAAAGGCTATTGCTGATAAGCTCCAAGACCCTGAGCTCGCAAAAAAAGCGGCAATTATCATTGAGCAGATGCTCAAAGAAAAGCTTAAGCATAACAAATAAGTGCCTAACTAAATTCTGAGTGGTAAAATGCGGGATAAATATCTCGGAGACCGCTATGGGCATTTCATTTTACGATTTCAAAAACCTTCATCATGAAACATTTCGTCAAAGAGTCTTAGAACGTTTTAAAGACATTGTGGATAACGGTACTTTCGTCGAGGGAGAATACAATAAGAAATTCGAAACTGAATTCGCAAAGCTCCAAGGAGCAAAGCACTGTCTACTTGTAGCAAACGGAACGGATGCTTTGGAGATCTCCTTAGTTGTATCTGGTGTAGAGCCAGGAGACCGAGTTGGAGTGCCAGGGATCACCTTTTATGCTACTGCCGAGGCCGTCTTAAACATGGGAGCTATCCCAGTATTTATTGATGTAGATTATAATACAGGCTTAATCTGCCCTGAGTCTTTTAAAAGAATTTCTGACAAATATGTATTAAAGGCTGTTATGCCTGTTCATATATATGGTCTTCCTTGTAACATGGAAGCCATTAACAAGATTGCTTCAGAAAAAAATATTCCTGTTATTGAAGATGCCGCCCAAG
>JAIBDQ010000161.1 GCA_024686135.1 Halobacteriovorax sp.
CATGAGTTAAAAGGAAATGTGCCCAGGACTTACTTCTCCCGGTGACAATAATAAGAGGAATGTTTTGGGATTCTAAATGAGAAACAAGATCAAAAAAAACGGGACCCAACTCTACTCCATGAGTCAAGGTCCCGTCTAAATCTGAGAAAACCAGCCTAGTTTTCACAGTATTAGTTCAAGGGATAGGATAACCCTAGAAATACACCAGTATAACTATCCTTAATATCAACCGTTACTTCCGCACTTGCAGTAAATTTTCTGTAACCATCAATAGGTAGATTACCTAAGATTCCAAGGTTTACGTTAGCAACAGTTTCGTATTTTTTAGTTTCATTTATTAACTGAACACCAAATGGTAGAGAAGCGAATGGATAAGCTTCTTCTCCCCAAAAGTTAAAACCTTTAGAGACTGTTGGAGCAACAGTTAAAATATTTCTTCTGTATTTAAATTCTTTTGCGTTCTCAAGACTAGTCTTCACAGAGATTCTTGGCTGGTTCATATAGTCAGGAAACATTTCCCAATCAGCTCCAGCAAAAATTCTATTCGAGCGATCACCACCTGAAAGTCCAAAACCACCGTCAAGAACAAGTTGCTTGTTCATCTTGCGAGTATAGCGACCTTGCATACCAACACCACCACCGGTAGAAGTAATCCCTGTGATCTCAGTTGATACCATGTGCTGCTTTTCCATCAATGGATAAGTCGATTGCCCAGTACCGTAGGCCCATGCTGATGGTGCCGAGAGTAGTGAAACAATAAAAAGGAGTGCTGAACTCTTTTTCATTTTGATCCCTTCCTTGGTAAAAAAAGTTAAGTGTATGTGTGCAAAACGTCTTAAGTAAATTTTTCCAATTAAAACACTTAACGTCAAAATCTTTTTGAACTTTTTTTCTCAAGTAATCCACATAAAAAAATTGTGAATTCAATGTGGAAAATTCCTCAATGGCCCGCTACCAAGGGGTCTTGGCAAATACGGCCCTGCATTATTCACTTTTCCACACTTAACACGGGGCCGTATTTTATTAACATTTTTAGTGATAAAATCAACATTGTTGATAAGTTTCGACCATAAAGGGGTTCCAATGAAGATTATTTTAGCAAGTTTAATGTCTTTAATTTTTACATGCTCATCTTTCGCTGGAACTTTTAGTATCGATAATGTGTCCGAGCAAGAGATCGACCTCCTTACTGAGGAGCTTGGGGCCGACTGGATCTTCACCACGAACTCAAGCGCAAAGCCAGTAGGAGATATGCTCCCACTAGTTGGAGTTGAAGTCGGTGTTGTGGTTGGTTTTACTGAAGCACCCAAATGGGCTCAGCTTATTAAAGAAGAAGATCCAAATACAGATATTGATAAACTCCCCCACCTAAACTTTATTGGCGCTTTTAGTTTTAAACCACTGGGTCTTACCTTTGAGCTTGGTTTTATTCCTGAGAAATCTTCAGATGGTGCTACTATAAAGAACTCAGCACTTGGAATTAAGTGGACTTTTCTTGATCATATAATTTATCAACTGGCCGTTCGTGGTCATTTCAATTCAAACGAACTCTCCTTTGTGGATACTTCAACCATCGCTGGAGGAAGTGCCGTTGGAAAAACCGCTTTTGAAACGACCACTATGGGTGTTCAAATTTTAGCTGGAGCCGATCTCCTAGGATTCTTTGAACCCTACGCCGGACTTGGGTTTGTAAAATCATCTACTGACACAAAACTCTCTGCCAATATCACCGTTACCGACATCTCACTAGTGGGCAACCGTATGATCGATTCATCTCACTCATCCGTACATTTTCTGGCAGGAGCCGTCTTTGATCTGACCATCCTAAATATCGGACTTGAGTATATGAACGCCTTAGGAACGAGCAGAATCACTGGAAAATTCTCAATCAACATCTAGTAATTACAACAACTTAAAGCATTATCTAACCGAAATTTCAGGGGACTTATTGACGAGTCCCCACTCTCTCACTATAAAGGAGCTTACCTTTTTGTGGTGGCCGTAGTTCAGTTGGTAGAGCGCCAGATTGTGATTCTGGTTGTCGTGGGTTCGAGTCCCATCGGCCACCCCATTTCTCACACACTTTTACTAATCCCCTCCCTAATTTATAGTTGAATCTAGATTTATCTTAATTAGGTATTTGTATGAAATTTTTATTTTTGCAGCATTTTAGAAACTTTATCTTTCTTATCTTTTTAAGCGGCTGCTCATGGACAAACGATAAAGGTTGGCATCCTACACCTGATCCAGTTCGGGAGAATGAAGAAAGGTCTGCGCTTTCTTGTGTTGATGAAAATGAATTTGGGAAGTTCACCAAGGGCGGGGGATGTAATGCTTTTGGGTGCTGGCTCGAAGGAGGGGCCTGTAATCAGTTTGGCTGCTCGGTGAATGGTAATTGTGACTCCAAGGCCTGTGAAAAGAAGATTGAATCCATAAAGTGCTATGAATAGCTTATGACCCGAGAAGAAGTTATTAAAAAAATTCGTGAAGAGTTAAGTAAACATGAGAATCTTGAGATTCTTGAAGATTCTAATTCAGTTAGAATCGAAGGCGATGCTTTTAAGGTTGAGCTTGTGTTTGAGAAGTATAAGTACTTACTTAACTTGGGTCAGGGATGGTTTATAAGGTCATTCTCACCAAGAACTATGATAGAGCATTTTGTTAAGGCCTTAAGTAAGGAATACCGATTAATTGAGTTCTATCGAGGAAGATTTTATCAAAAATCAAATTTAGAACATATGGTGGATGGTAAGTGGCGAATTATCAGTACAACCTATAGGCCTTTCTATCCTTTCTGGATAAAAGAAACTTCAATAGTACTACAAAATAATCTTATATAAAAAAACAGTCATTAAAGTCAGTGATAAGATGCCATAAGCAGCCGAGGGCCATTGCGCGAACTTTCCAATTCGGAATAAAAAAGAGAATAAAGTAAACACCGCCGGCCCAGTAGGTGTGCAAGGGATGAAAATTAATGCTGCAACGATTTGGGTCAAAGATCGGATCGGCCAAAAGATGATCGAGATCGATGAGCATAGTGGCTAGCATAATAAGGCCCGCGACCTTCCAGTTCTTTTTCCAAAATATTTTGGCGAACACGAATGGGACGAAAAAATGGCTGAAATAATGGAGGAGGTCTCTTATGATTTCTACTTCTATCCTCTACTTTGATCGACTAATATATCTTTTATATAATACCTCATTAAATGGAGTTGAGATGATCGAAATGTTGATTGGTTTAAACGTAACAAATGAGGAAGGGTACTCAAGTTATAGGGCGGGAATGACTCCCCTTCTTGAAGCTGCCGGAGGTGGTTTTGGTTATGATTTTAAGATCGCCGAGACTTTAAAAAGTGAAACAGATGAGAAAATTAATAGAGTATTCACTATTTATTTTCCAAGTCCAGATGTCATGAATAGTTTTTTCACAGACCCAGGATATTTGAATATTAAAAAAGAGCATTTTGAAGGAGCAGTCGCCTCCACTACGATTATGAAAACCTATAAAAGAAAAGAGTCTTAACGCAGCCCATCCATAGGTCTTTTTAATTTAAGATGTTATCCTTAAGTATGCATGAAAAAGCCCTGATCTTCCTTGAGAAGATATTCTCAATTCTAAAAGCGAATCAGATCGAAATCGGTAGCTGGGAAATCGATCATTTATGCTATCGAACCTCATCGATGGACAATTATGCCGAACTTAAGAAGTTATGGTCTGGGAACGGTGAACTTCTTATAGAGTCTGAAGTTAATGGAAGAGATATTGCGACCTATAAGCTGCATGAACCAGTAGTGTTTAGAGATTATATAATTCCCCTCGTTGAAGTTCCCGCTCCAAAAAAAGGAAAGCTTACACCCGAGGGTTTTGAGCATATTGAAGTTGTTATTGATGTGGAGTTTGATGAAATAATGAAGCGATTTTCTCATATGAGCTTTGATACCAAAGCCTTAGCAAAAGAGTTAAACCCTGAGCTCGTTATTAAGTTTGATGATTGCAGTATAAAATTTCACCATATGTCATTAGAGAAGGTAATAGAAATTGAGAAGCAGTCTTAGTTTTCCAATTGTTTTTCTGACTAGCTTCCTAGTCTTTATCCTTATCTTCGCCCTTAAGTACCCCGTCGATCATCATGCCTATATTCGAATCATCGAACAGAATATATCCAACTGCTCCACTTGGGAGTGTTTTAGGCAAAGTGCTTTTACTCACAATATGCGTGGTTCTCTTTTTGTTCACTATATTTTTGATTCTATAAATCGTTGGCAAGGGGGAATTAATGCTCTTGTCCCCAACTTAGTAGCCTCAGCTTTCTTCAACGCATTTTTTGTTCTCGGACTCTTTTATCATTTAAAAAATAAAATCCAGAATAATAAAGATCGCTTACTCTGGTTTATCGCCTTCTTTCTGGCTTGCCCCATAATACTTTCCCAGCTTTTTACTATTGAAGACAATATTACCTATTATGGTTTCTTTACTTTCTATCTCTACTTTCAATTAAGCGAGAAGTTTGGTGAAGAGATTGACGGTGCCTTAAGTGGAATCTTTTTAGGCTTTGCTATCTGGATGCATATCTCTCCCTTTATTTTTCTCTTCACCATCGCTTTAGCTCCTTTCTCTAAATGGCTACCTAATATTAGTGGTAAAAAAATTACGATATCGGTACTTTTTGCCTTTGGGGTCTATTACTTTTTTCATATAGCCACTCACTTCTCTCATTTTTGGCATGGCTCTTTTGAGCTCGCATTCCAGCAAGTCCCTCTTCATCAATACTTTGCTAAGGCCTTTAGTCTGGAGCAAGGTGCTAGGGTCGAAGGACTTGGGTACTTTAAGGCCCTTCTTATTGGTTTTGAAAATATGAATTATGGGGAAGGTTTTCGCTTCCTAGGATATTTGGCTTGGTTAAATCTAGTTGTTTTTCTCGGGCTAAACTACAAATTATTTAAAGAGAACTTACTATTCCTTTTTATAGGCGCTCTTTCCTTGTCCCCTGTCTTTCTGTATGAGCCAGAGTTTGCTGAAAGATGGGACTTCTTTTTGATTACACTTTTTATATTCCTTGTTAGTAATCGAACTTCACTCGTATACAAACCCTTACTTATTCTTTTTCTTTGCTTTCAATCAATTAATACGGGAGTTATGTCAATTCACGCCTCTCCTTTTACTAACTCAAAAGCAAAGCTTCTTGTTGAATTCAAAGATCTCCTAAGTAAATATAAAAATAATGAATACTTTATTTTTGAAAAAAGATTTTTAAGAATTGAGCCTTTTATAATTTCCCAATTTCCTAGGAATGAGAAAAATATCTTCTTTAGTGATGGTGCAAAATTTTATCAGACAAACTTTTCCCTTATTGCAGCAGGGAAAGTGCCTAAGGAAGAGCTGTGGAATCATATTCATTTTGATGCTTGGTCTTCGAAACAAGCAATTCTTAAGCCAAAAGGTATCCAAGAAGTTTCAAATGGTTGCGAGCTCACACGTAAAGAAAGAGTGTATATTTCCGAGACTTTGTTAGAATCTATTAAGAAAAGCTGTCCGTAAGGTTATATGAGCAAAATAGGCATTTTTGATATTCAATTTAGCGAAGAGGAAAGAAAAAAATTTTATTCTTTTTGTGATCAGATATTTGAAGAAGCCTATTTAACCAATCATACCTTTGTAAAAAGATTTGAATCGGAATTTGCAAAATTTTCAAAGATAGACTCTACTCTTCTTGTGCCATCTGGAACTTCGGCTTTAGAACTTGCCTTAAAAACCATCGACGTAAAAGGAAAGAAGGTCATCCTTCCAACCAATACATTTATCGCTACAGCGGTTGCCGTTCTAAATGCTGGTGCCGAGCCAATTATCCTAGACATAGAAGATGAATACTATGGTCTATCTCCCATACAACTTAAAAATAATATTGAAGAAGAAGTGGCCGCCGTAATTACAGTTCATGTAGGAGGACATATCTCTCCTCGCATTCATGAAATAGTGAAAATCTGTGAAGAAAACCAAATTCCTTTAATTGAAGATTGTGCCCATGCTCATGGCTCCCAGCTAGGCGGATTGCCAGCCGGATCTTTTGGTATTGCCGGATGTTTTTCTCATTTTCTTACAAAAGTAATGACAACAGGAGAAGGTGGAAGCCTGGTCACTAAGAATTCTGATTTTTTTAAAAAAGCGAATTCACTTAGAAGATTTGGCTTTGATCCTGACAACCCATTGATTCATAACACTCCTGGGGGCGGAAATTACAAGGTAAGTGAGTTTCAAGCGGCGCTTGGAGTAATCGAATTAGAAAGAATCGAATCGAGAATTAATAAAAGAAGAGAACTAGCTTTAAGATATAAAGAAAACTTAAAAGGAACGGAATGGAAAACCATTTCAGACTCAATTGATACAAAGGGCTCTTTTTATAAGCAAATTATTCTCCCCCCAGAGAGTTTATCAAGGAAAAAAATCGAAGCTGAATTAAGCAAGGCACAAATTCCCTTAACCGGTGGTGTGTATAACCACCCTCTTCACACTCAACCCATAATGAAAGAGTATGTAGTAGGGCAGAGCTTTCCAAAAGCTGATGACTTTTGCTCCAGACATATTTGTCCTCCCTGTTACCCTGAGCTAGAAACCTCGAAGATAGATCTCATCTGTGAGGTTTTGAAAAAGATATGAAGAATTACTTTAAAGAAATCTCATATTTAATGATAGAAACAAATTCAAGCTGTAACTTGGCTTGTCCAAGTTGTAACCGTGAAAGACTAAAAGAACTTGGAATGCGAGAAGATAAATACCTTACTCTAGATGAATTCAAAAAAAATTTAAGCCAGTTTTATGGATGCCCTCTAGAGATTGTAAAACTTGAAGGTATTTCAGAACCCATGCTTCATCCAGAATTTCACTTCATGGCAGAAGAACTAAAGAGAGCCTTCCCAAAAGCCTTTGTCATCGTAGCAACCAACTGCCAATACAACTTAAAAAG
>JAIBDQ010000205.1 GCA_024686135.1 Halobacteriovorax sp.
AGATGAATCAATGTATTCTTAAAAACAGACTTTTCTTTCAGCCTCAGAATAAGCTCACTAAGACAAGAAGACATACCTTTAAAGAAGTAGGCCGTACTCATAAGGTTTGGTATTGTACCAGTGTCATGAGTATCCATTGAGACATCTATGTTTTTATCATAGCTCCTCGTTTTAATAATACCTCCAACTTCAAATGATTTTAGAGTACAGTTCATAGTATTATCTAAACCATAAACGAGATGTCCCATTTCTTGCGGTGTCGAAATCATCAATGAGTTTGTTAAACCTTTAAGTAATAAGAACTCTGTAATTGCAAATTGATCTGCAAGTTGACCCAAGTGAACGGAGTCATACATTCTTCGAAGGTCTGATCCTGTCGCCAGAGTTTGATGATCCAATTTGAACTTACCGTATGTATCCATCGGATTAGACATCTTTTTTATATTTTTAGCTTGAAATCCATTAACAGCAAAGGTGTTGATTCCTTCTATGGGAATAGTATGAAGGCTCTGATGAATTAATACTTTATATTTTTTAACGAGACTTAAGTATTCATCATTGAAGGCCTCGAAGTTATCATAAAACAACTCCATACTCTTACTTAGGGAGTTTATATAAGCTTGATTCTCTTTGTTTGATATAAGCTTTATAGCTTGTTTAAACTCTTTTGTCGGATTACTCCCTTTAATTAAGAATGGAGAAATAAGGTCTTTTAGTAGATTTTGCGAGTTTAGTGGAAGATTTTGAGCTCCCTTGAGGGCAGAACTAAATGATCGTGTCGCAGGGTTATTGCCCATAATAATGGAAGATAGTGGCGCTTTAGACTGATCAGAAAATAATCCATGAAGACTATGTCCCGCTTTATCTGGGCGAACAGTATTTATTGATGCCTGAGGATGCCCGATACCTACGGGATCGACACCTCTAATAAAGATACTATTATCTAATAAATTATTAAAGGAAGTTGGTCCTTTGACCCCAGCAATCTTATCACTCCAGACACTAGGTAAGTTAAGGCCATGCTTCGTGGTGGTCTTATATATTGTATCACCAGAGCCATCTTTAAATTGTGTGCCTACCATTGCATTTGAAATCATTCCTTGTGAATAAGGATCAAGAAGCGAGTCAAAGGCCCATCGAGAGGGGGCACCGTAAAGATTAATCTGAAGATAGTTTTGGTTAGTATTCACAAAATTTAAGTCATTAACAATTCCTGGGCTTAGAATCTTCTGAATGAGGGGATAACTCATTCCTGCGATCAACCCCAGTCCTCCGAAAGCTATAAATTCTCTTCTACTTGGCACTAAGTACCTCTGAAGTATTGGACCTATACCATTTGGACTCTATTAAACTTTTTATCAGTTTCTTTACACTTCCATGCTTTTGCAGCTCTCCTGCTTGTTTTCTTAAGTAGTTTTCTAATGCTGTGTTATTCTCGGATCTTGCATAATCAATTTTTTCTATTGCGAGCTTACTACCTATAAAGTAGTTGAGGTACCTTTGAGTCTGGCAGAGATAAAAGTCTTTTACCTTTGAGAGGGTTAGTCCAATGTCTGCTACGCTAGTGGTTTTTACGTCAATAAGTTTATTGTCAAGGTCCCTGAAATAAACGCGCCCTATAGGCTTTGTCTTATAGAAAGTAGGGTCATTATCCGGGAGATTTTTATAAGTTTTATTTGTTGTTGAATGGATAAAGAGGTTTCTAGTTGTGAAGTTTGAATCAAAATCACCGGAGTTAAATACTTCAAAGTTTCTTATTGTTGCAGCCATGGGATCTAATGAAACATGGCACATCTGGCATTTATAATCTCTTCTAAAACTAATCTTTGAATTCGGTTGGACAAACTTTTTAGCGTCTTTTTCAGTAATAAGGGGGGCATTCCTACAAAGTAAATCTTTAAAGACAGCTGTTGACCAACGCCGATGGAGAACCGTACCACCATTCGTTTTTTTATCATTATGTCCGGAATTGAGTAGAAGGTAGGAGGTTGTGCCTATTACACCACCTCCTTGGGTTTTGTGAGTATAGTATGGAACTATTCTATTCTTACTTATCCATCTTTCGATTCGATTATTTCCGTTGGTTATTTTTTTTAATCCTACCAAAGTACCAAACTGCACGAGTTCAGGTTCCCAGAACTTTACAGGACCCAAGTAAAGTCCTCCGTCTTGACCGTCGGCTCCATATTTCCATTTTCTGTTGGGATTGTTTAATCTTTGATGTCTTATCCCAGTGATCTCCCTATCAACTAGATAGAGATGTGGTTTTTTAGATTGTCTTAATGCCTTAAAGGAAAACTTATTTCTAATTACAGAGTCTATCTTTGAATTGTTATCGAATAGGTTCCATGTGAAGTGATATCCCATTTCGTTACTATCATATAAATCAGTATTGGGGTGGTCTTGGGTATTTTGGTTAAAATTATAACTTGGGAACCAAGAATCATGGAGTTTTTGCATCGTCCATAAAATGTTCAGGCTCTCCTGATTTTTTGGAAACACTATTCCATTTTTATCAAAATTAACTTGCTCGATTAGGTTTATGCAGGCCTGACTAGCATTAATCTTTTTTTCTTTAAGCAGTTTAACCAGAGGGTGTTTAAGTTTTAATGGGTGGAGGGTTAGTTGAGAGTAGCACTTATTAAAGATTTGAAGCTCATTTAACTCTGAAGCATGAAGTAAAGGGAAGCTAATAAATAGCAATAGAATCATAAACTTAAGTATGGAAAACACCCCTTTATTCTGTAGAAATGAGGAGCATTGAGCAAGGAAAATGAGAATCTGAGTGAAAATCTAAAATCGAGGGTTTGAATATTTACAGTTCTAGTTTGATGTCTGTATTTATTGATAAAAGAGAGCAGCCTTATAGGTAACTATTTTACCTAGATTTACCTCTATGTTTCAATGAGATTCCAACTACATAATATCTGTAACAATTATACTTTTATGGAAAATGGTCCTAATTATAGGGGTTTCAGTGTAATGAAAGTGTCTATCAATTGGAGAGAGTATGCATTTCACAAGACTGATTTTTCTTTTCCTTATACCTACGTTAACCATGGCCGGAACGGCTTTTGATATCAATCAAGAACTCTATAATCAGGCTCGTACTGCTGAAAAAGAGTTCAATAAAACCTCCTTTGGTGAAGACAGGGGAATGGAACTAGAGGCCAGTAAGAACTCAGGAACTAGCGCCTACGTTATGTTTAATTATGAGGGACAAAGAGGAGCCATCCTTCCTGAAAATTCTGCAACGGTAGTCCTAGGAGAAGTCTTTTCGTACCAATTAAGCAGGGCCCTGGAAGTTAATGAAATATTCTCAGAAAAAACATTAATGTTTATCCAAAATGATGGCTTACCTCTTTTAGATCAATACATTTCTGAGCTCCTAGAGAGTAATGGAAAAGCTAAGATTGAAAATACAAAGAGAGTTCGTGCTCTGATAAATAAGGCAGTTGAGGAGGAAGGTGGAATCTTTACTGCCTACGCTCCTTGGAATTTACCAAAGCCAACTGACTTTGATGAAATTGTTTCTAAAAACAAAATCAAAGCCTCTCACCCAATGGCTAAACTTTTAAGAAAAGGAAAGATCTCAGATAAAGATAGAAACTTTGTGACTAAAGAGCTGAAGAAAAAACTTGGGCAGTCTGTTGCTGTTGATATCGAAGTTTTTGCTAAAGATCTATCAAACCTTCTTGTTGTCGACTTCCTTACAAACCAGTGGGACCGGTACTCTGGGGGGAATCTGCAAATTTTTAAAGATAAGAATAATGTAGCAAGAATAGGTGCTTATGATAATGGTGGAACCTTTGAAGTTAGTACAAACAGAAGAAAAGCATCTCTTAAAATCTTAAGATCATTTGATGAAAATACTAAGAATAAAGTATTGGAGTTAGCTAGTTTCATAAGAAAGAAAAAAGATAATTTTAGCGGTGTTAACTCAATAGAGCGCTTAAAAGAAATTCTTGAATTAGATATTTCTCATAAGTCGCTACGAAAGTACTACCAAAGTGAAAGTATCGTTAATACTAATGAAAGGTACTGGAAACAATTTGAAGATTCTCTTTTAATTTTAGAAGAGCATATTATGAAGGTTTGTCAGAAGCCATGTCATATATAGACTGACACTAGATCGAGGCTTAAAGTGCACTACATATTATGCAAAGAGGATAACTGGACTAAAGTTCTGATCAAAGAAATATCAGATAACTTAACGCCAGATTGCGATGCCTTAAAAGGCTTTCCTTTAATTAAAATCCCAGGAGAGCTTAATTTAAAAAATAAGTTCCTAGCCTTTTCCAGTACAGCACTAATCAATGCAGAAGTTCTTGAAGAGGACTCGGTTGGTAAGCAGGTGGGACGAGCTCTGGAGTCAGTGCTTCCTCGAATAGAGGAGAATGCAAAAATCAACTGTCATGTTTACGCTCTAACGGCCAAGTATGGTATCTTGGAAACTGGCCGCGCCGATATAGTAAAAGGGAAGGTGCTTTCAGGATTAAAGAAAAAGAATATCTTTTGTTTACGTAAGGGTTTTGATCGCTCCATTCCATTCTTACAAATTTTTATTTTACCTGATAGATCAATGGCCTATTCTTACTTGGACGCCACTGAGATGAAGCAATACTACTCCTTAATTTCTCCTTTTGTCGGAGGATTTAACAATGTCGAAGATGATAAAAAAGCTCCCTCTAGGGCCTATCGGAAAATTGTTGAAGCACAGCTTCTAATGGGAAAAACGATCGGTGAAGGTGAGCTTTTAGTCGATCTCGGTGCTTGTCCAGGTGGTTGGACTTATATAGCTCGAAAAAATGGAGCAAGAGTAATCGCTCTTGATCGTTCGCCACTAGATGAAAGCTTGATGCAAGATGAGCTTGTAACATTTCTAAAAACTGATGCATTTAAATATAGAGCTGAAGAGAAAATAGACTGGGTTGTCTCTGACATAATATCAGCCCCAGA
>JAIBDQ010000116.1 GCA_024686135.1 Halobacteriovorax sp.
CATTCCCAGCTGTTCCACCAGCTGTAGCAAAATTCATTTGGCCTGTGTTTATTAAATGCCAAGCATGACTAAAAAGTGGGTCAGGCTGGTTAGTTACAGGGGGAGCTGGGGTAGGGATTGGATTATTATCGTTATTATTTGTGTTGTTGGTTTGTGTGTTTGTTGTTGGCGCTTCTGTTTTTGAAGCCGGCGACTTATTAGACTTTACACAAGAAGTAAGAAGAATAATGGCCAAAATTAGGCTATTTCGCACGGGGACCTCCGTATGAAATATCAAGTTTTACAGATTCAAGAAGTGAACTCTCAGAAAGCTTAATTGAGGTCTCTAAAAGATTCTCAGGATTACGAGGAGCAAAGGCAATTAAATTTAAATGAGGCACTGTATGATGAACTTGTAGGTTATATGATTTTGCTAAGCTTGTTAGGTCTGTATCAGGCTTAGCCTTTACTATAATATGTCCTGTGGCAATTCCCTTTCTTCGTTTTACAGGATCTTGAACTACTGGAAGACCACTCGTTCCTTTTACAATGGAGTAGTTATTGATTGAAGCGATCTCCCTTCTGGATGTAGACTTGTTTTTAGGAACCGCCGAATAAGTTGTAGAGATAAATAACTTTTGACCTTTAAGCCTAAATTCTTTTGTTTGTATGTTTGTATAGGTAGGGCGAATTTTTTTATACTCTTTACTTAAATCATTAATCTCATCTTTACCTGATTTAAAGTTTTGGATGATTCTTTGATTTAGCTTTGAGTTGGCCTTTTCTACTTTTTCTTTTCGAGGTGATTTATCAATACGAGAAGCAAGTTTTCTAAGATTGGACTTAGACTCGGTCTCTAGGTTTATCCCAAGTTTTGCTAAGTTGTGCTTCGGGGAGTCTTGTTTTTTAAGTAGCCAGCCCGCTGTTATGAATAAGCAAATAAATGTAGTAATAATTACGGTCTTTTTCATACCTTCTTATCGGTAGAATAGTATAAAAACGAAGCTCTTTATTTGATATAAATGCTCGAAATTACGGTGTTTTCAATGCCTTTACCCGGTAGTGAAGCGTGTATTAAAAGAGTATAATATTGAAAGATGCAACCAAGGAGGCAGTGGCATCAAAAGCGCGATACTTCTTCTCATATTCACAGTTGCCATAGCTCAACCAGCTTTGGCTCAAGAAGATCAAGGCTTAAAGTTTATTCAGCTTCACAAGTTCAATTACCTTCACCCTTATTCATATACAACTTCAGATAAAGATACGGGAAAACGAAGCGAGCTTAAGTACCAGTTTAGTATTCGAATTCCTTTCTTTGGTGACGGTAGCCGTTACACCTTGTTTGCCGCCTATACTCAAAAAAGTCTTTGGCAAATCTACGATAAGGAAGGATCAAGGCCTTTTAGGGAAACCAATTATAATCCAGAAGTCTTTTATCGATTTGGTGGAGCAAGAGTTTATTCCGATATTGGTTATTCGCACCAGTCTAATGGTCGGGAAGATCCTGAGTCTAGAAGTTGGGACAGAGTATATGCAAAGATCGCTTGGGTTTCAGACCTGCTCAACTTTGATTTAAATATTTGGCATATCTTAGTGGAAGATCAAGGTAAAGCTCAGTTTCCAGAAAAGACTGAGCCAATCAAAGACTTTTATGGTCATGGGGATTTTAGAATCACCTTAAAAATGGACTGGCTCTTTGTTTCAACTTTAACTAGATTTAATTGGAGTACAAATAAAGGTGCATGGGAAACAGATATTTCTTTTAGGCTTACTGAAAACTTTTTCTTAACGTTTCAACATTTTCTAGGGTATGGAGATACCCTACGAGATTATAATAATTATACCAATCGATATGGCATTGGCATTATGCTAAATCGCTGATTTATCATCTGAAATAATAGCTTCTGCCGAATTAAAGAAGAGAACACCAACTTGTTTAATTAAACGGCTATGGCCATCTTCTTCGTCAAAGGTATCCTTGAATTTTTTTTCTGCTCTTTTAAACTCTTTCTCAAAGATCTTATGTCTTCTTTTCCAGAGGTCTCTGGTTCGATCAATTTCATCTTTAGTGCCGTAGTCACACTGTGAACTATCTTCACAGCGCTCCATTAACTTTTTAAAATGATCCTTTTCCATTTCTAATAGAGAGACTTTGTCATTAAGCGATTTATACAAAGTTGCTCTGTGATTTAGTAGATGTCTCTTTTCTAAGTAGGCCTCGCTTAGACACCAGTAGATGATATTATTGATATCAAATTTTTTATGATTATTATTTAGGGACTTAACAAAACGTTTCCAAATAGAATTGGCCATAGGAACTCGGCCCGTTCTTAAACTATCTCTTATAGCTTCAATCATGAGTTCTTGATTGCTATTTAATTCATCCAAGAAATTTTTATTTGAAGAGGCAGACTCGGCATAAATATAAGTGACAAGGCTACCATTTCTGTTTCTTGGAAGTTCTCTTAGCTTCAACTGACGATAACCGGGCTTCATCGGGAGGTCTTTAGCGAGAATGTTTATTGAAAACAAAAGAGACAGGACTAGTGAGGAGATTTTAAGTTTTTTCATAATACTAGGCTAACCGGAATGTTAGCCTTTTACAAGGCCATTACTTCTTTCTAGGCGGCTTAAACATAAAGGGTTGATTCACTTGTACGGCCTTTACATTGTCGTGAGTCGGGAAGTTAATTTTATGGATTATGCCAACAAAACATCCCTTAATCCTTTTATTTCTAAGACTATCGTCAATCAGCTTAACCAATTCTACCTTACCAGTTGATTTGATATGAATCTTAAAAGTAACGGCACCGGCTAGGGGAATACCAGTTCTTAGAATTTCCTTTGTATAACATTCCTGCAATAGGGGTGAGAACTCAATGAGAACTCGTCTTGCTTTCTCATCGTAAGTTTTAGGCTTACTATATTTAGGCTTAAATACCCCACAAGAGGTTGTCGTGAATAAAAGAATAAGAACAAGAGTAAGATATTTTTTCATGTGAAATCCAAAGAATACTGCCCTTATAAAAGGGCAGTCATTAACTATTTACAAGTAAAGCCAGCTTCCTCTAAATTATTTGAAACCTTATTGGCCATTTGAGAACAGTAGCCAAGGTCAAACTTAGCTGTAGCTACGACTTTCTTCTCACCAAATTTTTCATAGTGAACTTCACAGCCACCATCTCCAAACTTAACACTAGAGATCTTTCTAGAATCATTATTGTATTTGCAAGTGATCGATTCCATTGTTTCAGAAACGGCTTTAGTGGCAACGGCCTTCGTTTTTGACTCAGCCTTTTCAGCACCTTCTTTAACCGTTTCTTTGGCTTCAGTTTTTGTCTCAGCTGCCTTTTCTTTTGACCCACAACCTACAACAACTAAGGTCATGGCTAGTAAAATTATCCTCAACATATAAACTCCCTTCGTATTTTTAGATACTTCTATTATATGGAAAAACTAGATTTGATGCACCTGTTCTCTTAAATAATAATTAATTATACTTGAATAATTTACTTTCGTTTTTGAAAAAGTCTAATTTTAGATGAGATTTTTCTTGGGTTGATGTCTTGAAAGTCTTTGTAGTAAAGGGTGAAGCCCGCAAAGATGAGATCTGGATCCCTGATGAGGTCACGGTTATTATACCAAATGGCCTGCCAATGTTTTTTATCTTCGTAAACACGATGTGAAATTTTTCCTAGTGTATCACCTTTTCTAATTAAAAATGGGGATCCTACTGGATTGTAATCATACTCAACTTCAGGAGGGTAATAAAAAAGGTATTGGCCTTTTCTAACTTTCGTGCCACCTTCTAGAATATCGGAGTTCATAGTCTTTAATTGCTTCCATTTTTTATAGTCCCCAAAAAGCTTCCAGGAGATAAGCATTAAAGTATCATTTTCTTGAACTTCGTAAAGTTTAGATTCTTTCTTTTTATTAGAGATTTCTGTTGAGTCACTACTTGAAAAATTTGAAATATTTGTGTCTTTTGAGCTTTCTGAACTAAGGCTCGATATATTGTCGTCTTCAGTTTCGATGACAAAATCTTCGTCATCTGCAATTAAGACCTCTGAATCATCTTCTACTTGATCTAGAGAAACACTATCTAGATCAGTTAGATTAATTTCTTCTTCCTTCTCTTGTATATCCTTAGAGATACAGCTTGAGAGGGATGTTAAAATCAATATAAAGAAAATCAAAAATCTAGTCATGATATAAGTATCGGAAATACCTGACTAAACTTTAGGGTTATAAGCGGAAGGGAAATGATTACAGGCATTTGGGAAGGGAAAAAACCTCTCATGCTGTCACTCAACCAAATAAATGATATTTTATTAGCATGACAATTAAATTATCCATTTTCACTATTTTTGTTTGCCTTCTTTCTAGTCCTTGTTTTGCACAGAAGGAGTTTGAATTTGATCCAGTAGCTTCAAAAGTCATCCCAAAATATCTGGGAGAAGTAATCCTTGTGAAAGGAAATGTAACAGCTAAGAAGAAGGGTGCTGATCGAAAAGTTAAATTAAAGATGGGAACAAAACTTTGGCCGCAAGATATTGTTGAGACCAAAGGAAGATCTTTTCTAAAAGTTCTTATGGTTGATGATACCTATCTAACACTTGGACCTAAGAGTGTGATGGACTTTAAAAAGTTCAAATTCAAAGCTAAAAATGATCGAATAATGGATGTAAATCTTCTTCGAGGGAAAATGCGTATGCATTTTAGAAAGAAAGCAAAAGAAGGGGATCTTCGAGTACGTGTTGGTGAAGTTTCTATGGGAGTTCGTGGAACTGAGATCATGGGGAATTCTTTTATCACGAAGTCCGGAACAAAAGTGAGCCAGGTGGCCCTATTAAGGGGATCTGTCATGGCTGAGTTTCCAAATGGCTCATCTAAAATTCTTTCTCCAGGGGATCATTCTGTTACAACTTTAAGACTTAATGGTCAGCAAGATAATAAAGTAGCACCTATGGATAAAGCAGAGGTTATGAAGTACTTATCACTACAGGCAGATCCATCGAAGGACTTTAAGCCGCTACTTGATTTTTATAAGGCCTTGGATGAAATGGTTATAGATAGGACGAGTGGGAACCGTGTAGATCCGGAAAGTAATACTGAAGACTCCATGAAAGATGATGGAGGGTGGCCAGCTCCAAAGTCAAAAAAGCAGAACTGGAGAAACTCTCTTCAAAAACTTAATAATAGACTCCAAGAGAATAATGCGGACTAATGAGTGAATACCTAAGAGGTCGCCTCTATAAAGATAGTGATTCTAAAATCTGGTTAGATAGTCCTAAATTTCAAAAGCAATTCGAATTAATCATCCCTACTGCATATCAGTTTGCCTTTGATGAAAAATTACTTAATAGCCCGGACTATGTCTTTGAACTAGTGGGAAATAGAGATGGAGATGAATTCTTAATTGAGGCGACTCCAACTTTAGTGGCAGATATCGAAGATCTTTCTGGATTGCTACATGAAAAGGCAGGTCAGCTTTATATTGGTGAACAAAAAGCAAAACTTGGTAGAACGAAAATTATCCATGAGTCAGAATTTGATCGTCAGGGGCTTGAGTATTATTTAAATTCGGAAGTACTCTCTCAAGGGCATTACGAGGGTGAGGATTTTGTCATTAATGCTCTACTTCAAAAAAATCTCATTACTTCAAAAGGGGATTTATATCCTCCTCCTTTAGAGCTGAAGGAAATGGATCCATTTAAATTTGTGTTGAATGAATTACCTAAAAATGAATTTTCTCAGAGGAGAGATTCATGGCGGGCCGTGCTCCACTGTGATGATGGCTATATACCAGAAGAGGGTGAGGCTATTCTTATTGTGACTCTTTCAGGTAGACAGGGGGATGACCCTAGTTCCTCTGGAGGACATTTTGCCATTGGAATGGGGGAAGTCTTAAAAGATGGAAGTATCTTAGGTGAAACTTTTAATTTTTACTTTGAAGGTGAAAAGGAAGTTCTTGCGGGCAACACAGATCTTGTTAGTTACTTTGGTCATCTGATCCAAGGTCAGCAGAATTATAGACCTAGTTATACAATTTACGTTTATGGTGTGTCTCCCGATGATTTAAAAAAAGTTCGGGACGAGTACGAAATGGATTTGCATAGAGTTCGAACAGAGCCAGGGCTTCGGATTACTCCTGGTTATAACTGCGCAACAACCTCAAATCAACATTTAAAGAAAATCGGAATTAAAGGCAATCATAAAAACCTCTGGGAAAGAGTTCGAAAGCTCAGGAGGCAGATTGCAAAGATTAATCCTTTAGCTTGGAGAGCGAAGGGAACGAGTAAAGAGGGACTCCTCGGTAAGGCCCGTTTTATTAGCTATATTTTAAAAACCGACTTAGCTGAGTTTATGCCTAGGCCTGCCCTTGAATCATTTATTAAAAACTTCTCTAGCGAAAAAAGAAGAAAGAAGATGGGCATTAAAAGAGTTGATTATGTTTTTCTTTCTCAATTACCTTCCACTAGGCAGGTGGGCGGCATGAGCTACGATAGCTTAAGGGAAGCTTCAAAAATTGTAGGTTTTAGTGAAGAGAGAAGCCGTAGGAGAGAGGAAGAAAAAAAGGCTAAAGAGGTGATTGCAAATAAGGATTCTACCCAAGAAGAGAAGCAGGCTGCAGAAAAAATATTAAGTGAAGCTATTTCATGGGAAGAAGATCAACAAATGGTCCGGGAAATTCTTGAAACAATCGACTAAATTCCAAATGCTGTAAAAAGAGTTTGCTTTGTTTGAGTAAAGAGTTCCGTTAAATATCCAGCTCTAAACTCAGAGTATTGACCGGAATTAACAATAACCGCATTCATCATACTAGCTTTTCTAGAGGAACCATTAACTTCAACAGTTTCATTGTCATGGTCCCGTCCAAGTACACAGTGACCTAATTCATGGAAAATTAAAGACTCTTTCAATGGTTGAGATGCGCTATTCCACCAGCTTTCTCTAATAATGACCTCAGTTCTTCCATCTGGGTAACTAAAACAAACTCCTTCAAAACTTGGATTCTCTGTATCGCCAAAATTTACCGGTACATCTCCAACTGAAAAACTTGGGTTTCCTGAGTATTGTTTTCCAGCTTGTTCAAATTGAGTAACAATATTTGCGAAGATTGGATTGGTGGCCTCAAATTGCCTAACCTCACCTTTGTTTTTTACAACAAGGTCACGGTGTAAAGGGAGCCCACATGAACTAATGCTTAAAGTGATTAGGGCCAATATAAAGATTCGTCTAATTTTCATTCACTCTCTCCACTATTCATAATTGCAAGGTGTAGACCAAAAAAGATGCCTAATTACGGCTAGTTAGAGTGGGATAACTTGTTGAATTTTTTGACAGTTTTGAGAGAATTAGCCAATGGATAAAAAACGAATATTAATGGTTGGGGATGTTCATGGCTGTTTTGACGAGCTTATGGATCTCTTAAAAAAAGTTAACTATAAGAGCTCTGAAGATCGTCTTATTTTAGTAGGTGATCTTATCAATAAGGGACCCAAGTCATTAGAGGTTTTAAAATGGGTTAGAGAGAATCATATTGAGTTTGTTTTAGGGAACCACGAACTTGGCTTTATTAATTTTCTTAAAAACCCCAACCCTAAGTATAAAAATTTTGTCAGACTTAAGGAACAATTTGGGGAAGAGTTATCCGAATGGACCTCTTGGCTTACTTCAATTCCTTTTTTTATCGAAGAAAAGAACTTTGTCGTAGTCCATGGAGGAGTCATTCCCGAACTTTCTATTGAAAAAACCGAACCCTATATCCTAACTCAAATACGAACCTGGGACGGTGAGGGAAAGGATATGAAAAACTTAGATAATCCTCCTTGGTACGAACTGTATAAGGGAGAAAAGACTGTGGTATATGGTCACTGGGCTGCCAAGGGGCTTAATGTACGTGAAAAAACTATTGGCCTAGATTCTGGCTGCTGCTTTGGTGGAAAGCTGAGCCTCTTGCATTTAGAAACTCGGGAGATAACTCAAGTTGAAGCGAAAGAGGCCTACGTTAAAATCAATTAAAGGTTGATAATGATATTATAGCCAAAGACTTGAACATTCTTTATTCCGGCCTTCTGGATCTCTTTTAAAACTTTTTTTCTCACACTAAACCAACCAACTTTGGCCTTTTCTACCGTAAAGACAATTCGGTTCTGTTCTTCCTGATACTCAGCTTTACCTTCCATCTTAAGTTTTAAGTTAACGATGAATTTAGTTTTGAGAGTTAGGTTATAGCGATTATTATAAACCATTATGTTGATGTCCTTAAGAACATCTGGTCCCTTAATCTTTTTGATTTCCTCGCTATAATCAACACCTTCAATTTCACTCACGGGAAAAGCCTCTGCAAGTGTGCTTTTTGATAGGTCATCAATATTTAAGTAGGGGATACTAAGTTTTCCAAGCTTAAAGCAAGGGCGCAAAAAGCTCATGACGTCGCCATTTCTATTTCGTTCACTTTTACACTCGAGACTCATTTGTCCAAAGCTTTGAATCCCATTACCTAATTCAAACTCGCCTCCGTCCATATAGAACTTTAAGGCCACCTCTGGGTCGATAAATAGGCTAGCGTTATCTAGAGCAAGGACTGAGATCGAGTCTAAGACTGATCCTTGAATTTTTTCAACTAACAAGGAGGTATCCTCTTTCGCGAATAAAATCTTGCCGTCTTCTTTTTTTAGATCGACTTGGTAGTCTGAAAAATTTAGACTGAAGTCACCAATCTTAGTGCTTAAATGCTCGAATGAAGCCGTCCCCATTCCAGAGCGGTAATCCACGGTAAAATTTCTAATATCAACTTTTTCAAAATTCATTGAGCCAGCATTGGCAGAGCTAGTGAACCAACCAAGATAAACAAGAACAGTTGCGATAGTGAATATACTAATCTTCATAGAGACCTCTAATATTTAATTTTTGGGTACTTTCTTTTCGGAAGGGAGAGGGGTGAATCGAAATCTTAGACATGTTCACCTCCTATAATGGTATTTATTTCCCTTTAATATATATCGGGAAACTTTTCTCTCAGGTACTTGATCGCTTGATCTTTAGCCTCATCTATTAGCTTGTAAGCTTTAAATTCATTTGGCTTATGGATCTTACGTTTTACAAAAATATTCTCTCTGTCATTTTGAGTATGAACGAACATATCGACTCTTTTAGAACCTACCCCCTGAAATGCCCCGCCAGTATCTCTTACCTGGAAGAGACCTGAGTGTAAGCTTCCATCAGGAAGTTCAATATTAGATTCTTTAACAAAAGGGATGTAGATGATATCCCCGGGTCGATGGACTTTGTTGTCGGCTGCCAAAGTATGAAAAGGAAGTAAGCAAAGTCCTTTTACACCAAGTCCATACTTACATTTCTTCATAACTTTATATCTATAGTTTCCGGCCCAATTAACGGTCATTCCTCCGTTGGCCTTGGATAAAATCCCGGTTCCTTCCATGGCGAGAACAGCGGCAAAACGAGAGCAAACCGTTGCGATCTTAGTACCTTTAGGAGTTAGGACATTAGTTCTTTCTCTGCCATTATATCTTCTAGAGCGGTACTTTCCCTTACAGTTCGTCTGCTCTTCATTGGCTATGTGATAGGTTGTGGGGAGCAGTTTTGGTAGTTCCAGCATATCTCTAGGGTTCATTTTGAATGAACCAGCTTGAGCTTGAAATTGAATAAGAAGAATTAAAAAGATTGCGACTATGATTGACCTCATGGGTCCTCCGAAAA
>JAIBDQ010000175.1 GCA_024686135.1 Halobacteriovorax sp.
AGCCATACATTTGTAAAAGTTCAGTTTCCTGAAAGGGAAGCGGCCGATCAGACTGAAGGCTGGGTAGCAGAATCTTTTGTTCAACCTAAAAGCACTTGCCAGCATGTTAATAAGAATACTTTTGTTAGAAATCATAACGCAGAAATAACAAGTATTGATGACAAAGATTGCTGTGAGTTTCCAACTGTTAAAAGGCCAACTCATGCTTATATAAATGGAATGAGACGTTTCGGGGCAGGTAGGTCAAAAGGAAAAAGACTGCATGCTGCTTGTGATCTTTATAGATACTTAAATGAGCCAGCTCTCTCTGTAGGGCCGGGAAAGGTTATTCGTGGTAAGTATTACTATTACCAAGGAACATACGCCCTTCAGGTTAGGCACCACGGCGGCTTTATAGCAGTCTATGGTGAGATTACTGGTAAGGATGTTAAAGGTGTTAGCAATGGCGCAAAAGTTAAGATGGGTGATAGAATTGGATACATAGGAAAAGTTAACTCTAATTGTTGTCGTCCCATGTTACATTTTGAGCTCTACAAAGGAACTGGAAAAGGACCACTTAAAGTTATTGGAAATAATAAGTATAGCAGAAGAAGTGATCTTATGAACCCTACTGATTACCTACTTAAGTGGGAAGACGGTAAGTTCTAAATGAAAAAAATAATTGGGTTAGCAGCTCTTTTAGTTCTAGTGGGCCTTTACTTCTTTAGTGGTGAGGAAAAAGAGGTCCAAGATTTAGGTTTAGAAAGTAAGAAGGATACTCAGGTCGTAAAAAAGCGAGATCACTCTCATGATCACGGAAAAACAGAAAACAAAACTGTAGAGAAAGCAGTTATAAAAAAACCAAACCAAGAGAAGGCCATCGTGCCACCCTTCAAACCGGCCAATAAAAATGAAGAGTCATTAGAAAAACTTAGCACGACATTTGCTGAGGTTTTTGAAAATAAAAAAGATTCAAAAAGTTTAAGAGATACTCTGAGAGATTTAAATCTAAGGCCAACAGTAAACGTCGATTCTAATCCATATACTGGTACTATGAATATCGTTAGAACAAAGGACAGTCTTCCTGGGACTAGGTATGTTCATGCTCAGTTTGTGGCAGATGAGAATGGTAAGGAGACCCTTCAGCATTTAAGCTTTGAATATAGACCAGGCCCTCAAGCTCTTCAAAGGGCAACGTTGGCAATAAAGAGTAACTTTAAGATTAAAGGTGAACCAGTTCATTCGAAGGGTGATTTCATTAGTTATAAACTAGATGAGCATTATATTATTTGGTTAAAGAGAATGGGGAAAGAGGACTTAAAAGATGACCCATTCAATGCATACACCAAAAATGATGATGGGACTATTAGAGTGGCCATCGAGCTTGAGATTCACGGCGATGAAACTGATACTCAAGTTTTTCCAGATGATAACTAATGAAAACAGTTATATTTTTAATCTTATTTATCTCAATCAATTTAAATGCCACTATCTTTGGGGTTGATAATAGAGCTGATATTTCTAAAGTTAAAAGTCAAAAAATTAGAGAAATGGCTCGTTCGATTCCGGCCCTCGTTCAAAAAAAGTTTTTAAAATCTTTAAATGAAGAAGAGTTCAGTATTGAGACTAGAAGCTATATTAAAGATTTAGGATTTTGCTCTGATGAAAAATTTGTTAAGAATCAGGGACTGCTTGCAAACTGTAGCGCTTTCTTAATTGGTGAGAAGATCATCGGCACGGCCGCTCATTGCTTTGACGATAATATGGATATGGGAATTGATGATTACGCTGTCGTGTTTGATTATGTAGCGGATGAAAAAGGAAATGGGCCCAAAGTCATAAGAAAAGAAAATGTTTATTATATTAAAAAGTTTGTGAAGCAGGAATATGAATGGGTCACATTTAAAGATTATGCAGTTTTAGAATTAACAAAAGAAGTATCGGATAGAGATCCACTAAAGGTCTCTGTCGGTAGGAGAGTGGAAACTAAAACTCCACTTTTTATTTTAGGTTATCCTCTCGGGCTACCTTTGAAATACCAGCCGAGTGGAAAAGTTGATTCTGTAGATCATAAAATTAACTCTTTTAGACATCAGCTTGATACTTATTCCGTTAACTCTGGCTCCGCTGTTTTTAATGCCGAAACAAAAGAAATAGTTGGCATTCATGTAAGAGGTACTGGTTTTAATTATAAAAAAGATAAAGAGGCAGATTGTAATCGTTGGGGGAAAGGGAACCCAAGTAAAGATTGGGGTGAAGCTAATTTTATAGATTTAATCTTATAATCAAATGGCCATAGAGAGCCTCTTAGACCCGGGGAGCCAATCATACCACTCGGCAGGGTCGTCTATTTTTAGACGTAAGCAAAGTTGAGGGGACCAGTCTGGCTGGATAGGTTTTTTGTATAGTTTCATGCCTGTTTTTTCTAAGGGCTTATCACCTTTTTTTGTATTACAACCTGGACAGCAGGTAACGACATTTTCCCAAGAGGTGTCTCCGCCTTTTGAAGAAGGAATCACGTGGTCAAAGGTTAAGTTGTTAGCTGGTAGCTGAGTAAGACAGTATTGGCACTTAAAAGCATCTCTCCAAAAGACATTCATTCTAGTGAACTTAACCTGTTTTTGAGCTCTGTGTTTATTGTTAAGTCTTAAAATTTTTGGGAGCTGAAAGGACTGGGATACTGTTCGGATAATATTATCCTCATACTCGGTGACGATTTCGGCCCTTCCGGTGATGAGTAGGATCATGGCCTTTTGCCAGCCAACAATCTTCACGGGGAAGTACGTACTATCCAGCACTAATGTTCTCATGCTTGGACTCCTTTACCTCTAGGCTACCTTCCTAGTAGGTTCTTATATTATGGTATCACGGCATGATTGGATTAGCTAACTCACCGATTTAACTGGAGTGATAGCTTCGGGTATTCCTTCTAAGCCCCTGTTTTTTAGTAAAGTAAATTCATCGATGCTCCGAGAAGGTTTTAGATTAAATTTAGATCAACGTCGGAGGAAATATGAAAAAAATGATTATGATTTGTATTGTAGCATTGGCAATGAGTTCACAAGCTTTTGCTTTTGGTAGAAATAGCGATATTGAGCAATTGGTTGAGTCTTATCAAAAACAGCTGAAAGCACTTCAAAAAGCTGAAGCTGGTAAAGAGAAAGAAAAAACGGCCGCAATTAATAGCGCAAACTCTTCTGTTAGAAAGCTAGAGTCCAAACTTAAATCTTATAATAAGAGTATTGCCAAATACGAAAGCAACTACATCGCTCCGACTAAGAAAAATATTGAAAAGAAGAAAACAGAAACCGCAAACCTAAGACAAAAAATTTCTGAATATGAAAAAGGTCTTGAAAAAGCAGTTAAAGAGCAGAGATTCGGTAAACGCGGGATGTTCGGCGCAATCGGTAATTCTGCTTACGGTGCAGCAGATTATAAAAGTTTAATAGAAGACGCTAACGAGAGTTTAGCAGAAGCTGAAAAGAAAAAAGCATCTTACGAAGCATCCTTAAAAAGCTATGAACAACAGAAATCAGAGTATGAAGGAACTATAGCCAAGAAAAAAGAAGAACTTATAGCTGCTCAGCAAGGCTTTGGTAAAGCACAAGAAGGTCTAAAGTCATTTCAGGATGCCTCTAAAGAGTATTTAGGTGCTGAAGTTGCCCCCTCGTTACATTTAGCAGTAGGGCAGATGATACAAAATGGAAAAAACGCATCACTAGAAGCAGAGCTGATGTTAAGAGATCTCGATTCACTAGCAACAAAGCTAGGTGTATCAAAATCAGAGTTACAAAATGTTTTCACAGCGAACCCTGAGCTGAGAGAGAAAATAGGAAATACTGCCATTGGGGGTTATGTAAACTCTCAAATTGCCAACGCTATGGGCTCAGTTTGTGAATATCAAACGATGTGCGCTGCCAAAGGTGCTGATGATGTAAATAAATTATCTCCAGAGATTGTTAAAAAGTCTTTAGACCATCTTAATGATAAGCAAAGAGGAGCTAAGGTTATTCAGGCCATTGGCGAAAAGGTTGAAAGAGACGTAGCTGCTGAAGCTGCCACCCTTGGAAAATAACTTAAAAATAAATTGAATTAAATAGGGCCTCTGGGAAGAGGCCTTTTTTATTTTTTAAGATCAAAATGTTTAATAATATTTTTTCTTACTAAGTTCCATTGATGGGGTCCCATACTTGGCTTATCTACAACTAAGTGATGGTATGTCTTTTTTAGTGTAGAGCCTTTGTTGCTTATGGACTTAGTTTGCCAAAGGTCTATTCTTTGATTCTTAATCCTTTTATTTATCTTCTTTAAGCTAACCAGCTCATCATCTGGATCAACGAAAATTAGGGTCGGGATATTTAACGATGTGAGATTAATATCTTTAAGTGAGTCTTGGGATTCCTTCATAGCTCTGTAGGAAGCTAAACTAGTGCTAGGCTGACTTCTATAGGATTTAATATTTTTACTTGGTAAACTAATTCTCCCACCGATCCAACCTAAGTTTCCTGGAATTTTACTATACCAATGCACATCGGTTGCCGGAGAGATAAGAATCATCTTTTCAACAGTATGAGAATTTTGAGTATTTAAGAAATCGACTCCAGTGAGTGCCCCTAAAGAAAAACCAAGAAAATATAGTGGAACCTTAAGGGAAGCTGCTTTTTTCATGGCCAAACAATAATGGGCCTGAAATTCGTTTCTCCAAATACGGTGGGTTGTGAAAAGGCCTTCTCGTTTTGATCCGCGATGACCTGCAAGACTGACTCTTAAAACTTCTACATCGTGGGAAGTTAAAACTTTTGCCAAGGCATTCATCTTGCTTGGTTTTAAGTTAAGACCATGGGCCACAAGAGCTACTGCTTTTGTGGAAGATGCTGGTTCTAGCCAAGTTGAAACTTCGCCTCTTTGGTATTTATAAGTTTTGTGAGAATTCAAATCAGCAAGACTAATATTGACGCCGTCACAAGACTTGCTAGGATCAAATTCAAAATTAAAACTATTGGGGTTTCTTTCAACGGCCATATTTTGGCAGGAGATAATTAAGAAAATAGAAACTAGAAATAAGATTTTCATTAAGCTATTTAACCATACTAATGCGGGATGATAAAATGTTGTCCGATCATAATGCTCCATTAACAAAATCTTACATAACCCAAGTAAAGAGGACAAGATTAGCAAAACTTGATTTAATGGTCCTATAGTTGAGATTTTCAATGTCAGGGAGGATATTGATGAAGATGGCCCAGTACGGCGCTCTAGCCTTATTACTTATCAGTGCAATTTTTTCTTTCGAATCAAAAGCATTTACTCATGATTATGACACTTACTTGGATGAATTTTTTGCTGATTCTATGACAATCCACCACGATGTTGAAAAGGGGAAGTACCATAAGAGCGGTAATATCAAAATATCCAAACTCAATCTTAACCCCAGAGAGTTCATAGTTTCACTAAGATATACAATTAAGCCTAAGTTATTTGTCCCTTTTCCTAAAAAGCATAGATCAGGCGGCATTGACCAGGTTTTACCTATAGAGTTTGCAACACCAGAAGGTTATCGATTGCTAGAGAGGGACGGGAAGCTTACTAATGATAAAGCTACTTTAATTTTTGAAGGTAGAGAGTCTTTTGGTAAGTACAAAGATACTTATAAAGTTAAAGTTCTTCCTGTTTCTGGAAAATGGTGGGCCTATGTTTGGTATCATAATGATGTAAACGCTACAGGCTGGCTTAAAATTTCACTTACCATCAAGAAAATTAAATTCATTGGGGCTTATACTGTTGCTTCGAATTTAAGAGGTGCCAAGTACTAGGCGTGTACTTGAGGGAAAAAGGTCTCGGGCTTTCTTAAGAAAAAGACCGGGATCGGAACCCAGAAGTCTAAGTCAGCCTCGTTTTTGAATTTGAACTTTCCGCGCATATTTCCTGTTGAAGTCGTAATCGGGCAAAAGCTTGTGTACTGATAAGACTCACCAGGTTCAATAAATGGTTTTTCGCCTACAACACCTTCACCTCTTACTTCATTTTCTTCTTTTTTCCCATTTCTGATAAGCCAGCTACGTGAAAGAAGTTGGATCTTCTGTTGTCCGTGATTCGTAATTTTTATGGTGTAAGCATAGAAGAAGTAGTTATCAACAGGAGAAGATCTCTCAGGGATATAAAAGGGTGCTGCTTCGATTTGAATACAATCCGTAGTCTCGCTATATAAAAACTTTTCTTTGCTCAAGTGTATCCCCTTACAGATAAGCGAGCATTAAATCTAACGGCCATTAGAACGTCAAGGAAACATAACTTGCCCAAAGTGATTCCTTGCACTTAAACTTATAGGTAGTGCAAAAATTTATAATAATACTCATCGCGTCATATGTAAGCTTAGGTTTTACCGAAGAAGTTGCACCCAAGGCAAAGAAGACCGAACTTATAGATAATATTCATGGCAAGTTATCAGTGGGAGTTCTTAGGCTTAGCAATAGAATAGATCGTTTTTTTGGCTCTAAGAGGGC
>JAIBDQ010000239.1 GCA_024686135.1 Halobacteriovorax sp.
CAAAACTTAAGAACATACATAGGGTTAGGGCTAAAACTCTCATAAAACGGCTCCTGTTGAGAGGGCAAAATATCGTATAAAGTTTAAACAGTCATACATTTTTACAATACTGCTTGCCCTAAATAGCCCCTCTAAACCCCCGAATTCATAACCCGTCCTTTGGCACACCCTTTGCTTTTATAGAGGAAAGGACCCCGTATTTGAGAGGCCCTCAGTTAACCTTTAATTGGAAGGACAAATTATGAAGAAGACTGCTCTAATTCTTGGACTACTACTTTCAACTTCTAGCTTTGCTAGCATTGAATGCCATACTCCTAGAATGAATAAGACATTCAAAATTGAAGATAGCAGAGTTACTTTCTTTAATGATCAACCTGTTAATGGTGGTAGAGAAGTTGCCTCAGTTGGAACAAGAACTAGAAAAACAGCAACTGGTTTCACTAAAGTTCTTAGTTTTGAAGGACGTAAGCATACAATCCATATCGATAACGCTAAAGAGTTTTCTGATGTGAATGACTACATGGTTGTCAGAAATAGCCGTGGTCACGAAATGACTTACCCACTAACTTGTAAGTAATAAGTACGAGAGTATTTATCTAGATAAGATAATAGAGAAAAGACGGGTTTCGGAGAGGGGGCCCGTCTGAGTAGCTCCCTTCACGGGCCTACCGTCCAAACTTAAAATCCTGAATATCATCAATCGTAGAATTATTATCCGGAATTTTAAAATCCTTACAGCCCTTAATAACACCTAAGGATCCTTCCTTCGTAATCTTCACCGCATCGTTTATTAAAAACCAGTTACTTTTTTTGGTTTTCTCTTTCGCATTAAAAAGAGCTATCTCAAATTGGTATTCACCACTTAACTCCTTTCCTCCATTTATAGGAAAAGGTGAATAATCATAAACCTTGAGTTTACCACTATGATAAGAAGGTATTCTTCTATTGCCTCGAATAGACTTTTGCCTGCCTTGAACTTTAGTTACTTCAAAATCGGTAATAAACTTTCGATGATCAAAGGCCGGACAAGGGAACTTAGCAAAGCGAGAGGAGATAGCTGCTGCCGAGTAATAAATATTAACGAAAGCAGAAGAAATCTGTTTAATTCTTAAATCGGTCTTGCCTCTTCCTGGAACGGTTAGAGGAACGTAAAAGTGATCGAGAACCTCGCTTGTCACCATAGTTTTCTTTCTCACCCTTATAAACCAACTATCAATTTCCATTGAGGAAACAAGGTCTTTAATATGCTCTTTATCTAACACAGGAAAATTGAGTTTTACTCTTAGTCCCTTTGAAACTCTTTGACGTCGTAAAGGCCCGACTTTCCATTCAGCGATATCGGCAGAGCCAATTCCTGCATTTTTAGGAACGATCGTAACTTTATGCTCATTTCGCTTATAGTCTGCATACTCCTGACAACCAGAAGCAAAAAGTGTGAATAAGATAAAGAGATGTTTCATTATTCCACCAAGAGAAAGCTTCCGGACTCCTTTGCTTTCACATTTAGTTTTGTACGGCTTGAGGAAGAAAGAGCCGCCTTATACGGGGCTAGTTTAACTCCTTCAACTTCCAGACTTCCATTAAGATTAAGTATGCCTTTAACTCTACCGCACTCATTTAAATCAAGCTCAATAGTCTCATTCTCATCTAAAGTAACTTGCCTAAGACAGAACTGAGGATGGGTCACCACCTGGGATATTCCCTTTTGAAATATATTTCTCTCTTTTTTAAATGTTTTTTCACTATTAAATTCATCACCAAAACGAGTTACCTTCATGGCCTTTTCAATATGAAGCTCTCGAGAATTTCCTTTATCATCCAACCTGTTCCAGTCCCAAACTCGGTAGGTAATACCACTGGACTGCTGAACCTCTGCTAGAAGAACACCGGTTCCGATAGCGTGGATAGCCCCGGCAGGAACAAAGAAGAAGTCTCCAACTTCCACCTCGTGAAAGACAAGGTAACGATTCATCTCTTCCCCAGTCAAAATTCCTTTTTCAAATTCTTCTTTAGTCACACCAGGCTTCATTCCTAAATAGATTCCCGCCCCTTTTTCAGCTCCTAAAATAATCCAACACTCTGTTTTACCTGAGGAGTTTTCATGAGCCCTAGCAAAGTCATCATCAGGGTGAACCTGTACAGAAAGATTATCGCTGGTATCGATAAGCTTAACTAAATATGGCATTTGTTCTTGGCTAACTTCATTATTAAGAGGTGATCCATCCAAAAGGCTCGGCCCATCCTTGTGAACGCTTATCTCCCAGGTCTCACCTAATGGCTCAGAACCTGCTTTAAGCTCTCCTAATCCTTTAAGGGAAGCCAACTGAGAACCTCCCCAAACCTTATAAACCATTGATGGTTCGAGTAATTTAATGCTTTCACCTAAATTCAAACAGATGACTCCTATACTGGCACTTCGCTGGGCCACTTAAACCTGTTTAATATTATACCCCATAAGGGGAAATACCCAGCTAAACACCTGATTATATACAATTAGAGCCCTAAACAATAAACCGCCTGTTTTGATCTGGTATAATAGACTTATGAAACTAGGAAAGGTGGCTGTGCTGCCTATACCAGATTTAGTCTTTTTCCCAGGAACGTCATTGCCACTTTATGTCGTTGAACCGGTTTTCATTCGCATGATTAAAGAATGCGTAGACAACAATATGTTAGTGGGAATCTCCATGGCAGAACCGCTGGTTTATATCTTTGGCCATAGAAGACCTCAACCAAAAAACATTTGTGGAATTGGTAAACCAATAATTCTTGAAGAACTTTATGATGGAACTTTAAAAGTTCTTATTAAAGGTTTTGGCCGGGTGAAGCTAGGTAATGTTCAGCAGAACCTTCCATATCTCATTTACGAGTGTGAAGAGTACACCGACTTAAATGAAGAGAATGGTTTTATAGCTGACTCAAAAATAGAAAGACTTAAAGGATTACTCGATACTTGGATTCTTGAAACAATCACCGACTCTG
>JAIBDQ010000106.1 GCA_024686135.1 Halobacteriovorax sp.
TCCAACAAAATAGCCAATACTATTTCACATGATTTCTATGTCGAGTGGAGAGAGAAACTAAAGAAAAGCAAAAAATCATATTTATATGAAACCACTGTTGGAGCGGGACTACCGATCATTGGAACACTTCAAGAATTAGTTAAAACGGGAGATGAAATCTTACAAATCGAAGGAGTTCTCTCTGGAACACTAGCTTATCTCTTTTATCATTTTGATGGCTCAAGGCCCTTTAGTGAAATTGTAAGAGAGGCTAAAGAGAAAGGCTTTACGGAACCAGACCCGAGGGATGATCTTTCAGGAATGGATATCGTGAGAAAGGTTGTTATTCTTTCTAGAGAAATTGGACTTAATACTGAAATTGAAGATGTGGACGTCTCTGGTCTTGTTCCAAAGGAATTGGAAGATGTTTCCATTGATGAGTTCTTAGATGGTCTTTCAAAATATGATGAAGAGTACAAAGAAAAAGTGGCAGAGGCCATTTCAAAAGGTCAGGTCCTACGTTATGTAGGGATAATTGAACCTAATGGAAAGAGTAGGGTTGAATTGAAGACTTATGAAAAGTCCCATCCATTTTCAAGAATAAAAGCAACAGACAATATCGTCGCTTTTAGGACGAAAAGATATGACGATCAACCGTTGATTGTTCAAGGTCCAGGAGCTGGCCCTGCAGTCACGGCCGGAGGCGTTTTTGCCGACCTTTTAAAGTTAGCTCGCTATACTGGCTCTAGATTATGACTAACAAAGTAACGGCCTTTGCCCCAGCCACTTGCGGGAATGTTTGTGTTGGCTACGATATCTTAGGGCTTTGCTATAGCGGAGCTGGTGACAAGGTTACAGTGCAAAAAATTGCTAAACCTGAAGTCATTATTGAATCAATTGAAGGTGAGGACTCGCTATCTTGTGATCCTAAAAAAAATACAGCTGGAATAGTTCTATTGGAGTTAATAAAAGAGCAAAAACTCTCTTTTGGTTTTTCTATTAGCATTGAAAAAGGAATTTCACTAGGGTCTGGAATGGGAGGATCCGCTGCCTCTGCTGTCGCGGCCCTCTTGGCCGCCAACTCATTTCTAGAGACACCGCTTTCAAAAAGTACTCTTTTAGAATATTCCTTAAAAGGGGAAGAACTCGCTTCAGGTCATGCTCACGCTGATAATGTCGCCCCTTGCTTGTATGGGGGACTTGTTCTTCTTTCAAATGGAGAAGTCGTAGAGCTTCCATTTCCTAAATTTATTCAAATTTTATTAATTCATCCCCACTTAACTGTTAATACTAAAGATGCCAGAAAAGTTTTGAAATCTGAAATAAAAATGAAGGATTATGTTAAGCAAAGTGAAAACTTAGCAGGGTTTATAACGGGCCTTTACAAAAATGACCCGGGACTGATTAAAAAATCTTTTGAAGATGTTCTTGTCGAGCCACTAAGGTCTAAACTTACAAAGGGTTTTAGTCATTGCCAGGAATTGGCGAAGGCAGAAGGAGTTCTCGGTTATGCCTTAAGTGGCTCAGGTCCTTCACAAATCGCTCTTTGTGAAAGTCATGAACAGGCAGATAATATTAATAAAATAGTAACTTCATATTATGAATCAGAAGGAATTAAAGTCGATACTTTTATAGGTTCAATAAACTCTGAAGGAGCCAAGCTCCTATGAAGGCCATCTCTACGAGAGGAAAATCCCCCAAAGTCGATATGTCTGAATGCATTTTAGAGGGACTTGCTCCGGATGGGGGACTTTATGTACCCACTGAATGGTCAAACTCACTTAAGAATTGTCAGGCTAAGAGTTTTAAAGAGTACGCTTATGAAGCGATAGCCCCTTATTTTTCGGGAGATCCATTAGAAAAAGAACTAGGTGGCTTTATTGAAAGAGCATTCAATTTTGTTCTTCCTATTTGCTTCTTTGAAAAAAATCATGCTCTTCTTGAATTATTTCATGGACCAACTTCTGCCTTTAAAGATTTTGGCGCTAGATTTCTAGCGGAGGTTTTAAGTCAAATCGGTAAAACTCATGGAGAGTTAACGATACTTGTGGCAACAAGTGGTGATACGGGCGGCGCTGTCGCTTCAGCTTTTTTTGATAAACCAGGAATTAATGTTGCGATTCTTTACCCAAAGGGAAAAGTTTCTCCTCTTCAAGAGCAGCAATTAACATGCTGGGGGAATAATATAAAAAGTTTTCGAATAAACGGAACTTTTGATGATTGCAAAAGTTTAGTCAAAGAAGCTTTCAATAATAACGAAATTAAAAAAAAGTATAACTTAACTTCTGCCAATAGTATCAACCTTGGAAGACTCTTACCTCAAATGGCCTATCAAGGATTTAGTGCAAAGCTATTTAAAGGAAGTGCAGGAGTTGACCCTAATATTGTCATTCCCAGTGGGAATTTAGGTAATGCTTTTGGAGCTTTCTGGGCAAAAAAAATGGGGGCACCAATTGATAAAATCATACTGGCCTCAAATGCAAATAAAACAATTCCAGAATTCTTTAGAGAAGGAAAGTATGAAGCGAGGGCTTCCATTCAGACTTTAGCGAACGCCATGGATGTTGGGGCTCCTAGTAATATGGAGCGAGTGTTATATCTGCATTCAGATTTTTCTGAACTTAAGAAAATTTCTAGCAGTGTTAGTATTAATGATGACGAAATTAGAGAGGAAATTAAAACCTTTCATAGGGATCATCAAATACCAGTTTGTCCCCATACCGCTGTTGGTTTATTGGCCGCAAAAAACTTACTAGGGGATAAACCTTACTTAGTATGTGCAACTGCCCATGCATCCAAGTTTAGAGAAGTCGTAGAGCCTGAAATAGGTTCAGAATTATTTCTTCCTCCAAAGCTTGCTAGCTTAATGGAAATGAAATCTGAAGTCTTAGATATGGAAGCTAGTTTAGAAGTTCTTCTTAATCATCTTTGAAGCAATTGGGTTATCAGCGAAGGCTTGCAATGCTGCTTCCCTCGGACTGACGTTTCTTTTTTGTTGATATGAGTTTGAAATTCCATTGAGTAATAAGATCACTAAGAGCAGTAGATTGATTTTAATAATCTGATTAAACATTTCCTTCCTTTTATGAGAATTGCTTTTTGTTTTTAACAGAGGCTTATTTTTCACTGCACTAAGAGTATCAAATTTTTTTAAATTATCAATGCATTGTGTCATAATTACAGTACCTTAAGTTAACTTTCCTTACATCTATTCTCTCTCTTGGAGCCATTTGGTGCCAGTAGGAAAATTTGATTGGGTTCCTTTTGAACCCTTGGTTCGAAGTGACCCTTAAAAAATAGGCCAAGTCTTGAATAATTGGTTGAGTAAAGGCCTACGACTTTTGGCACGGGGCCTGCTTTATATATAAGTAACTGGTTGGCACCAATGAAAGAGCCCTGGTCAAAACCCTATGTGTTTTTCCCACATCCTTCCTAAGCCAACCTCTCCAAAGGGGCAGAATTGATCCCTTTCTACACACACTTCAAAAAATCTATAAACATGTAAACTACGACCAGGGCCCTTCCTCTTCTTGAGGAGAGGGTATTTCTTACAATTGATATTGCGCTGCAGCCAAATTCTGTTACAAATAATTATTCGAAATTTTAGAGGAAGGATGAAGACTAGTTTAAGTCTTGGTGAAGTGTGTGTGCTTTTCAGACATTCTCTTTAGAACTATTATCCCCCCCCATGACTCCATTTCAAAGACTACTTACTTATACTCGCGGTGAATCAGCTCAAATTAAAAGAGCTTCTCTATATTCTTTTTTAAATAAACTTTTTGATTTGGCCCCTCCAATTCTTATTGGTATGGCCGTGGATATTGTAGTTAAAGGTAAGGACTCTTTGCTTGGTAGTTTTGGAATTAGCGAAACGATGAATCAACTTTGGGTGGTCGCGTTTTTAACCCTTGTTATTTGGGCAGCGGAATCTCTTTTTGAATATCTTTTTCAACTTGATTGGAGAAACCTAGCTCAAGAGGTTCAACACCGTTTAAGAATGGACGCCTATAGGCATGTTCAAGATTTAGAAGTGGCCTATTTTGAAGATAAAAGCACGGGCTCACTAATCTCAATTCTGAACGATGATGTTAATCAACTTGAAAGATTCTTGGATGTTGGGGCCAATGATATTATCCAAGTGGCGACGACAGTCGTCCTTGTTGGTGGAGTATTCTTTTATCTCTCTCCCATGGTCGCGGCCTTTGCTTTTTTACCGGTACCCATTATTTTGTGGGGGAGTTTTTTATTTCAAAAGAAAATCGAACCCCGTTACGCAAATATGAGGGAAGAGGTAGGGTTACTCGGTGCCATCCTTTCAAATAATTTATCAGGTGCTTCAACTGTCAAAAGTTATGGAGCAGAGGATTTTGAAGTAGAGAGGTTATCTAAACAGAGTAAGTCTTATATAAAGGCCAATGAACATGCCATTAAGCTTAGCTCTAGTTTTAGCCCTCTTATTCGTATGGCCGTTCTAATGGGATTCTTGGCCACTTTAATGCTAGGGGGGAAGCTCGTTCAGGATAATATTTTAGAAGTTGGCTCATACTCAGTCTTAATTTTTATGACTCAAAGACTCTTATGGCCTCTTACGAGACTAGGGGCAACCTTTGATCTTTACCAAAGGGCGATGGCATCGACTCAAAGAATATTCAATTTAATTGATACACCAATAAAAATTGTTCCCGGAGAGACTGAAAAATCAAGAGATGCTGTACAAGGGCATATTGTTTTTAAAGATGTTGATTTCTCTTATGATACAGGACCTAAAGTTCTAAAAGGCATTAGCCTTGAAGTAAAACCTGGTGAAACGATTGGACTTGTTGGATCTACAGGATCTGGGAAGTCGACTCTTATCAAACTTCTTTTAAGGTTTTATGAATCAAATAACGGATCAATCTCACTAGATGGTGAAGAAATTAAAAACTATAGTTTTCCTACGCTTAGGGGAGCCTTTAGTTATGTGGGACAGGATAATTATCTTTTCCACGGTAGCGCTGAAGAGAATATCAAATTTGGAAGTTTTGATGCCAGCCGATCTGACGTCGAAGAAGCTTCGAAAAAAGCAGAGGCCCATAGTTTTATCGAGAATGCTCTTGAAAACTCTTATGACACTATTGTTGGTGAACGAGGGCAAAAACTCTCTGGGGGACAAAGGCAGAGAATGGCCATCGCTCGGGCCATTCTAAAAAACGCTCCTATTTATTTATTTGATGAGGCAACTTCGGCCGTCGATAATGAAACGGAGGCTGCCATTCAAAGATCCTTGGAAAATATCACGAGAGAGAAGACCACCATTATTGTGGCCCATAGGCTTTCGACGATTGTTCATGCAGATCGTATCTATGTTTTAGATGGGGGTGAGATTGCTGAAGTAGGTAATCATAGCGAACTTCTAGAAAAGAATGGTCTTTATAAAGCTCTCTGGAGTGTGCAGACAGGGTCGCTACAGACCGGGTCGCGTTGACAGGGTCGCTGCAGACCGGGTCTTAAAATTATTTCTGCTTCTTATTAATACCGGCCTTTTCGTAGAAAGAATCAAAGCCCCATCCTTTTTGATGAAACTTAATTGAAGAAGGGTTGTCTATCTTGTGACCTGATAGCCACTCATAGATAACAACTGGAATTGATCCATTAATTTCGCTTTGGATTTTGATATTCCCTTTAACAGGCTCTCCCCAGACACCAACAAAGGCATCTTTCTCATGGAAAAGCTCACCAGCATGTCTACCTGGAACCGTTGAGTTGAAACCAATCCCTTGGGCAGGGAAGAGGTTTATCGTGCCAGCTAAGTCCGTATCGTAGAGTCTCGCCGTCTGACCTACAGAGCCTGGCCTTTGACTATAACTTGTTAGCTCTCTCCATGTCGATTCATCACACCAGCTTGAGATATCTTCTTTCTTAGCATCATCGATACAACGTTTTTGTAATGCCAAGGCCTTGTTCCAGGTTTTTTTACTCTCTCTATATCTATTCGGAGTTCTTGTTTGAAGGATATCGGTTTTTGATTCATAAAAGATGCGATTGCCATCTCTGATAACTCTACCTTCCTGAACGACACCTTTCCATTTACGCATGATTTGAGTGTCGGTGTAGTCTGGAGTGCCTTCTTCATTTCTTACAAGAAGATAGTCTAGTGTATCGCCTAAGTTAGTTAAGATATGATTGATCATATCTACTTTTTGACCAGAGATTAGAGTTAAGTTTTTAAGGTCTTTAAGTAGTGGCTGTTTTTTCCAGTTCGCCCCTTGATCAATAAAAAGGTCCATATTGTGATTGCCACCGGCGGTTGAGCCAACAATAACATCATAGCCTTTCATATTTTCGGGCTTGAGAGGGTGTTTTAGTTTTGGACCGCCACCTTCATCAACACTAACTTTATGAACTTTTACTTTTATGCCATCTTCTTCCATTTTTTCGAAGACAGCGACTTCTGGATTGGTAATATAGTAAACGGGGTCAAGTCCATGATCGCCAGTCATTCCCCAAACAGTCTTTTTCATAACCCCAGCGTCGCTATAGATTTTATTAATTTTTCCTAACCAGTAGTCGAGTCTATTTAGCTCTCCCGTTGGTGAGATAATCTCATCAGCGAAGGGGCCGGTAAAGTGAGCAAAGTGATCAGGCCAAGGATTATAATAAACTAAGTGCGTAGGAAGAGAGTCGTTCTCAAGTTCACTTATGCTTTGAATAATTGCATAGGCGGCAAGAGTTGGGTCTCTACGAGGATATTTTCCTCGGTTCATATTCCTTCTTCTAAATCTATTATAATGTTCAATCTTTTTCTTATAAGAGAGGAGTCTCTTTTTTAGAACCATAAGTTTCTTTTGATTTAAGGCCCTTCTCTCTAATTCCTTGATACATAAAATATCCCCGAAGTCCCTTTGAAGCTCTCCGGCCACTAGATTTATCATGGGGTCAAAGGACCAGTCGGCACCTTCAAAATAAGAGCCGGCACAGTTCAAACTTGAAAGGTGAGGAAGCCTCATAAAGTTAGTGAGATGCCCATTTTTCTTCGCGATATTATCAAACTGAAGGGCATCGTTACCCCAGAAGTAATAGGCTCTATTTTCTTCTCGATCTAAAAAATTAAAATTTGTGATTCCTGTGGAATGCTCTCCTGTTACAGGGGCACCGGTAAAAGCGATAGGAAGGTTCCTTGCACTAATTGTTGGAGTTGTAGATAACCCACTTTTAGCAATGGTTTTATGATTTTGGTCATAGAGACTATTAAAGAAAGGAAGATACTTTGAATCGCTATATTCCTGTTTCCTATTCACAAGATAGTTTAAAAAGTCCACTTGTTGTACCTTATCTAACTTCTTTGAAGGAACATCTTTTGGCTTAAAGCTCTTATAATTTTTATGTTCTTTATGAACGGTTTTTAAAAACTGATTTGAAGGGCTTCCTGAGGATAGAGCTTCCATCAAATGTCCTTGAAGACCATCAACGACGATATGAACTCCATACCTTCTATCATTTATGCCTTCTTCAAGATAAGACCAAAGTTTTGAATCTTTCTTTACAACTTCATCCTTCATCCATTTTCTTAAGACTCTTTGTTTATGATATTTCTTAGCAAACATTTGATAATGTTTATAAGCATAAACTAAGATCGCCTCTGCGGCGGAAAGAGACAAGGCCTCAATCATGAGGTCATCTTTTAGAATTGGGGTAATCTGGTCTTTAACTTTTGCTTCTAGTTCAAATTCTTCTAAAACCATTTCGAGTAGTTTTTTGACGTGAGGCATGGCCATTTCACCAAGCTCAACTCCAACTTCCGGTTTTTTTCCTAGAACGAGCTGATTTTGCTTAAAGAGTAGGGCATCAAAGACGACGACCACTTGAGCAATGAACTTCTTAGAAAGTTCTTTCTTTTCTTTTTCCGTTGTTTCAGGTTTGTGACCAAAGGTTTTATCGCCGTAAGTGAAGAGGCTATGCTTTAAACCTGGTAATTTCTTATGATCTGGAAAATGCTTTAGAATATAATTTTCAAAGTTGATGCTCTTATCTTCTTCACTGGCCATGTAGAGTTCTTGCATACCGAGAAGAAAAGGAACCATCTGGGCCATAAATTCTTTATGTTCTACCTTCCCATAAATTCTATCCTTAACTTCTTGATCTAGCGGAAGTCCTTCAAGGAAGGTTCTAATTTTTTTTCTTATTACTAATTTTGCAATCCACCTGACAGGTGGAACTGACAAGAGACCTGAGTACTCAAAGATCCTAGAGTTTCTAAGTTCTCTTTCACGGTAAGCTAAATCATCTGGATCGTTGGCCGGTGAGCGAACAGCAGTAGGAGAAGTGTAGGAACACGACTGAACTAAGAATAACCAAGCGGTCAATAAAATTTTTAAAGAATTTTTTGCTCTCATTCCTTCCTTAGGAAAAATCTCTACCCCCTATTTATCGGTATTTTAGAACTAAACATGATAGGTATTTTCTTTAAAATATAGGGGTTTAGACAGGATTTTAAGCACTTCTATGATCTCCGATAGTTTACCTCAAGTGATTAAGACATGCTTCATATTGACGTGAGCACCGAGCGCCACTAATATTTGAAACCTAGTTTAAACAATTATAAACAATTTAAGTGAGGAACTTATGGCTAAGAAAAAAGCAAAAGACATGTTACTAGTAGGATCAAAAACTAAAGAAGCTCTTAAAGGCAAAGGTTTCAACGTTTCTTCTGATACACTAGACGCAATGAACGAGTACGTTTACTGGCTAGTTGATCAAGCTCAAAAGAAATGTGCTGCTAACGGACGTAAGACTATTCGTCCTTACGACATCCTTGCTGAGTAGAACTTAGCTGATACAAGGCCCTGCTCAAAAGGGCCTTTCTTTTTATCTTAACTTTCTTTTTTATCATTAATTTTAAACGACCTTCACTAGTGCTGGTGAGCTTGACTCAAGGAAAGCTCAAAGCTAGGGTGCGTCTATGGGTAAGAAGAAATTTATGGACCGAAGAAAGTACACTGAAAAGCTTTTTGAAAAAGAGCTTTTACGTAATAGAGGTCTAGGTAAAGAGGGAGTTCACGATGTCGTCATCGTACTCGATCATTTAAAACCAAGCTTTAATATCGGAAAAATTTTTAGATCGGCCGAGGCCTTTGGTGCGAACTCGATTCATCTCGTCGGAATTAACTTCTTTGATCCAATTCCATCAAAGGGATGTTTTAGAAAAGTGAAGGCCCATTTTCATGAGACCTTTGATGATTGTTATAAAAGCTTACTGGAGAGTGGCTACACAATCTTGGGACTCGACTCAAATACTGAGGACTATCTTCAAGATATAGAAATCCCTAAAAAGGCGGCCTTTGTTTTAGGGCATGAAGAGTACGGGCTCTCCTTTGATCTTAATGATTACCCCGAAATTAAAAGACTTAAAATAAGACAATTTGGAGTGACGGAATCGCTTAATGTGGCGATCGCTGCCACAGTTTCCATGTACGAATACACTCGGGTTCACGGCGCTAAGGCTTAGATTAGTCCTCGATATTATCGAGATCGATATTTTCAGAAATAGTCACACCAGAAGCGGTTCTTTCTTTTTCCTTTTGAATAAAACCAAAAGTAACGGGTGTTACATCAGGAAGCTCCATCTCATAGGCGATTGTTACAGTATTTGGCACAAAATCTCTTAGAGAAGTGAAGTAATAGTCCTCTGGTAGACTTGCCATGATATCAACTTCTTCTTCCTCGCCTTCCTCATTTGTTGAAGGTGCCATGACCTCAGTCATTGGTTTTGAAGAAGTGTTCTTCACAATGATGGCCCCTTGGATTTTCTCCTTAGGGATTTCACTGGTGAGGTTCCATGAACCTACGTGAAAGAAGTCGATATAAAAGGTAGATTTTTGAAATTTTAGCTTTCTTGGGAGGAGGACCGACTGGATAAATCGCCTTGTGCTGGCGTCCTTTGACTTCCTGGCGAGCTTTTCCGCTAGCAGGCTGTCCTCAACCCTTACAATGTAAGCACCTGGCTTTTTCGTGGAGCGAAAGAGCATATACTGGAAAGCTATTGAAAATAGGGTAAACAGCTTGTGCTGAGTCAAGTGGATATGGTCAGATTCAGCCTCAACTAAGGTTTTTACTCCGTCGTAAAGCTCTTGTTTTCCTAGGTCTTTTTTCATAAGTCGGTGGATTTTTTTAATCAAATACTCAGAGATTTGCAATAAAAATTTACCGTAAAGCATTATAGTTTATCGGATAACATTCCTCGTTGACTCATTCGAGTCATTTCACTAAGATGCAGCAGATTAACGTCAAAAATTAAACAATAATAAAGAATGGAGACTTCTCATGAAGCTAATGGCGAAGACGAGAAACATTGGTATCTCGGCCCACATTGACTCGGGTAAAACAACACTAACCGAACGTATCCTTTTTTACTGCGGTGAAATTCATAAAATTGAAGACGTTCGCGGTGGTGGTGATGGTGCCACTATGGACCATATGGAACTTGAAAAAGAAAAAGGTATTACGATTACTTCTGCAGCAACAACTGTTTACTGGAAAGGTTTAGAAGGTAAAGGGACAAGTTTTGCTGAAGGAATTGAAAAAGATACAAGA
>JAIBDQ010000055.1 GCA_024686135.1 Halobacteriovorax sp.
GTTATCAGCCAACTCTAGCTGAAGAAATGGGTATGTTACAAGAACGTATTACTTCTACTAAGAAAGGTTCTATTACTTCGATCCAAGCGGTCTATGTACCTGCAGATGATTTAACGGATCCATCTCCAGCAACAACATTCGCGCATTTGGATGCAACAGTTGTATTGTCACGTAATATTGCGGAACTTGGTATTTATCCAGCGGTTGATCCACTAACTTCTTCTTCAACAATTCTTAGTCCAGACATTCTTGGTAAAGAGCATTATGAAACAGCTAGAGCTGTTCAGCAGATTCTTCAAAAATACAAGGAACTACAAGATATTATCGCCATCCTTGGTATGGATGAATTATCTGAAGAAGATAAGATGCTTGTTGCTAGAGCAAGAAAAGTACAAAAATTTCTTTCTCAACCATTTCATGTTGCTGAAATCTTCACAGGTACTCCTGGTCAATTCGTTGAAATTGGAGACACTATTGCGGCCTTTAAAGCCATTTTAAGTGGTGAATGCGACGATCTTCCTGAGCAGGCTTTTTACCTGGTTGGTGGATTAGATATGGTTCATGAAAAGGCAAAAACTTTATAAGGATAAATAATGTCTAATCACTATACTGTCGACGTACTTACACCAAGTAGAGTTTTAGTTAAGGATCTTCCTGCTGAATCTCTTTTGGTGCCTACTGAATCAGGTCAAATTAATGTATTAGAAAATCACACACATATTGTGACTAAGTTAACCACTGGTCAGTTAAGTGTTTTTGGAAGTGCCGATGATCCTGATAGATTTTTTACGATTACCTCAGGTGTTTGTAAGGTTTTAAACGATAAAGTTGTTATCCTTACTCAAGTATCAGAGGAAAATCATGAAATAGATGTGGATAGAGCAAAGTTATCTCTTCAAAATGCTGAGCAGATGCTTAGCAATGAATCTATGTCTGATGAAGATGTTCAGAAATATCAAAGAAAAGTTGATAGATCTAAACTCCGAATACAAATGGCAGAGTTCGTTAAACCTAGAAAATAAACTTCAAATAAAATTAAATACTTTAAAAGGGGACCAAATTGGTCCCTTTTTTATTCATTGAAAATCTGGCTAGGTCAGGCACAATAGAAGTATGCATAAGTATTTGAAAAAATTACTGATTCCATTGTTTTGCAGCTTATCACTTCTTTATGTCGGCAATGGTTTTTTTAACTATCTTTCTATTGAATGGAAAGTCGATCTTGATACAAGCAAAGTTGAAACAGTTTTCTCAAAATTTAAACATATAAAGTACCCCTTAATTTTTTCAGGGACTAAGAACCATGATGAACTTTCTTTAAACGCTAAAGAACTTCAGGTGTCGATTAAAAAACAAACAAGTAGAATTTTAAAAATCTATTCAAATGCTAGTTCTCTATTTTATCTAGATTACTTACCCATTAAGCCTATAGAAAAAGAGTTTGCTCCCTTAGACCCTATAAAATTGGCGTCAAGGTTAGATGTAAAAGAACTTAAATATTCATTTATTGATTCAAAGCAAAAAGAGTCACTATCTTTAGAAATGAATTTTGATACTGGCCCAATTAGGGCAGATGTGAATATTTCTGAAACTAATTGGGAAAACTATTACGAAGAAATTGGACTGGAAGCTGAGATACTTTCTTATACGGAATTTTTTGGAAAAGAGGCAAAGGAGCCAGTAGGTCAACAAGAGGACTTAATAAAACTAGTTCAATCCTCAACCAAAAGGTCATCTAAGGAGTCATTGGAGTCTGAAACCGACGATCTTGTATTTTTTAGTTATCAAGAACAGAAAGAAAAAGAAAAGAAAATTAGCAGTGCCGTTCTACAAGCTATTGAAAGAGAACTTAAAGCTAAAAAATCTAAAAATGTAGCCAGTACAAAATCAAGAACCGTTGGTGGATATAATATAACCACTCCGGAAATTGAAAGAGAGAAGGCTCAAACAAAGTATAAGGCAAAATCTGAAATGCTAGAGATTGAAGTTGTGACTCTAGGAGTGATGATTGATAAAGGCTTTATGGAGCAAGTAAGCGGGATAGAATTTATTCCTCACTATGATAAAAATGAAAGGTTTTATGATGAATCAGAGGGAGTGCTTAGACTCTCTAGTAATTTGGAGCAATCAAACTATATATACGGAACCTTACTTGGAAAAGGTTTTGTAAACATGAGAACAACTATTCCTCTTTATCTTGGAGGGGGGATATTTGAGGTTCCTTTACTAGAAAGAGAGGCTTTAAATAACTTACTCGATAAAGAAAATTTAAAGGGCTTAGGCTCGCATCTCTTAATAGATTTAGGTGAATCAGCCATAGATGTGGATATTGATCGCCAATTTGAAGCTAGAACATATTTAAATGAAGATTTCAGACTTACTACCCAAGAGAAGAATTATAAGTATATCTTGTATGTTGGGGTTGAGCCTGGAAATGCAGTTTTGAGATATCTAGATTCTAAGGGTGCCACTTTAGAGAAGTTAACATTCTTAGCAGAATCAGAATTAACTTTTGAACACTTCAGCGAGAAAAAATCATACCCTTTTAAGTTTGAAACTTTTGAACTAAATCCCCTTTCTCAAAAAGCTAAAGAGTTACCGGTGGCGGCCAGTAAAATTTCACCTTTTGGTAAAGACGATAATCCAAAGCAGGTTGGCATAAACTCCTTTCTGTTCGAGGGATTTTCTCGCATAGCTAGTTCAAATTCATACTTAGAATTCAATCATTTAGGTGACTCCGTTTTTGCTGGAATGAGATTTTCAAACTATGTCATCCTGCCTAGTTCTGCTTTTATAGATTCTATATTGAATGCAGAGGGCCTATCTAGTTTAGAAAACCATTGCATGATTCAGTTAAACTTAAGTGAACCTGTTAAAAATATTTTGTTTGACGGGGAGGATCGAGTTGGACCTATGGATGTTAAGCTTCACTATCTCGATGAAGACGGTGTTCTTTCTGAAGAGCCTTCTTTGTTAACTAAGCATGCCTTTCTCTTGGGAGCGGGTCAGGGGGTTATAAACATGCAGGTAGAGTTTTTAAATGGTAAGAAACTAGTAGCTCAAAGTTTTTGTTCAGATGGTACTTATTTGGTGGAGCAGCTTTGACCATTTGCAAATAGATGATAATTTTTTGGATATTTTCTTCTTAGCTGTTTATGGGTTAATTTAACATAGCGTCTTTTTGTCAAGTCGGTGGTGCTAAACAACACAGTTCCTTTGTGATACTTCTTTTTCTTTCTTTTTAGATGTGAATTATACTCAGAAATCAAAGGTTCCTTTCTTTTTAGCTGCTTAGTGAACCAATCTTTGGTTAGAGAGCACTTTGTTACGAAAACGTATATTTCTTTATATTTCTTCTTAGACTTTTCTAGGTTATAAAATTTTTCTTTATATGCTTGAGCATGAGATAGGGCCACAAATTCAGCGTAAAATGCATTGCTAGCAAAACCAAGGTGGGGATGATCGTAGCTTGTTAGTACTTGCTCTAATGAGGGGGCTTTGAGTTTTAATTTTCTTCTGGCTCTAATAATATGCTTTGTCCCGGAGTTGTAAGCGGGAATCGCTAGATCCCATCTTTTAAGTATTTTTTTGTTTTGATGTAATAAATGAAAAGCAGCAAGAGTGCTCATTGCTGGACTTAGTCGCCCATCTTTATATCTAGAATAAGGCATAAAGTATTTACCAATTCTTTTCATGAATTGCCAGGTCCCGGTAGCTCCAACTTTAGACCTTGCTTTAGTATTGAAACTTGACTCTATAAAGCTAATCCACATCAACTCCTTTGGGAGATCAAAGTCTTTGAGCCATTTTTTAAAAGTGGGGGCATATGGGGCGTAGCGATCCATGCCATTTTGGATCTTATCTTTTTGTCCTGTCTGTGACCTCAGGTTACTAGAAAGGTTTTTAAAAAAACGAACTCTTTTTTTCGAGGATTTGGGGATATTAAAACCAACTTTTTTTAAAGCGTTGACTATTTTCTTCTGTGTTTCAGACTTTGCTCTATTTTTTTGTAAGTAAATAAAATCTTTTTTGACTAGCTTCACTCTTTCTTTAGTAAGTCGAAGCTGTAGAGCATATTTTGTATAATTATTAAGTTTGCTACTTTTTAATTCATCAAACTCAACGACGTCATAGACTAGTGCAAGGTTTTCTTTATCGTGAAGAACAATATGATGGCTAGAAAAAACTGTATATATATGAAACCAGAACGTAACGTCCTTTTTAAAGTATGGCGTGACATGAAAGAGTTTGTTAACTCTATTATCAGGGTCTTTTAAATAGTCAGTAATCCTTTTAGAACCAAAATTGATAGCTTTTTGATTCTCTGACTTCAAAATCTTTTTACCCAGGAGCTCGATCATGGCGAGATCATTTTGAAATATGTTTTCTGGTGTTAAAGCAACTAGGCTACTTGAATAAATTATGAAACCTACTAATAATAAAAAGGCTAATTTCAATTTTCCCATTCCCGTTGTTTGAAAACCTCAAGAGTTCTTTTATAGCCTCCCGTCACGAGGAGGCTCATTTTCTCAGGATTTAAAGAAAAGGAGTTTTGAAAAAATAACTTATAATTTTGATGCTTAGGATAGATGTCTATAAACTTTGTATTTGGACTATAGTTCAGTTTTCTTTCAAGAATACTGATAAGTTTTTTTCTGTGAATGGATTCAAATTTCTCTCTTATTAAATAATCATTAACCGTATCAATAATATCTTTAGAGGACTTATTTCTGGCTCTGGCAGAGACAATTTTTTTTTGAATCATCAGGTAGATTGACTGTGTACAAATGGCGGGAAGACCATAGTTGATAAGAGATCCAACCTCGTCATAATAATGGTAAGGAGTATGAGTCCAGCTACTAATTACGTATTCACATTTATTATCAACAGCAACATGAGTAGAGAGGGTTTCTCGTATTTCGCCATCAATATAGTAATCAGTTTTCTCAGTATGAGGATTGAAAACTGGGTAGGGACTATAAAAGGGAGGCACGCTCATGCTAGCGGCAACACTCTCTACAACTGGAATGCCTGTGTAGTAAATTGCTGTGTTGTCGTGTCTCGGATTTGGGTAATTATATTTATTAAATATTACTTTTCTAGAATGGTCTAATTGAGTAGCAACGACAAATAGATCACTTTTATAATCTTCAAAGTTATTTGAAATAATAATATTTTCTTCAATATATTTTTTTAATCCGCTAGTTGAAAATAAACCTGAAAGATTTAAAAGAGGTGATAAAACTCCTTTCATCATAGCTGGAAAACCTTCAAAGGGATCATAGATCTTACTCCTCGGAGGGTTTTTCATTGGCCTCTTGAGACTGAGCATGTCTCGATAGTTTATTGGACGTACCTTTGCATTTTTTCCATCGAGATGCGCTTCAATTAAATCCATAGGACTTAATCCGCTTGCAAAGAATAGACTTATTAAAGCACCAGCTGAAGACCCAACGTAAGTACCAATTTCAAACTCACTTTCTTTAGAGTCATTACTTTTCAGAGTAAAACCTAGCTCTGTTAGAGCGAGGCCGACACCTAAGTGCCATGCGGCAGCTTTAACAACGCCACCAGAAAGTACTAAAGCGACTTTTTTGTTTTGAAATGAATCAATTGAAGGACTTGGCATCATTTTATTATAGGCAATACAAGGAGAAGTAGAATTGCGCGGAATGTTAAAAATACATGTTTTTCAGTCGATGATTGCCGTAATATCATATGCATATAGCCTTTTAGTGAGATAATACAATTATGATAAAACTAAAGTTCATTTTATGCCTTTCGCTTCTATTGATTTCCCTAAAGGGGTATGCCGGTCAGAGTATGAGGAGGTGCATGCTTCTTCCTATTAAGGATACCGTTGGTGGGGCAGTGGCCTACAAAGTCTTTGAAGATCTTGAAAGGTATTTAAAAGATGGCGATTGGTGTTACTACCAAAGTAATTCTCAGATTTTGGACATTCTAGGAAATTTTAAAAAAAATCTAGACACCTATCTTGAAAATCCCAAGGTCTTAAAAATTCTGTCTGAAAAAACTAAAGCCGGAAGTTTAATAAAAATAAAGATTGATACAAAATCTAGAGGAACTGAACTCCAAATAAAAATTATAGGAGAAAATGGAGAGGATGTTTATTTCAGCGAAAAGACAGTTTTAAAAACCGATGACAATACAGTCATAGTTCAAACGTTAAAAAACTGGCTAGAGCTCTTTGAAAAAACAATTCCTTATGATGCTAGAATTATAGGTGTGTTGGGAAACCAGTTTACGATAGATCTTGGAAAACTTTCCGGGATTAGATCTGGTGATGAGCTATTTATAGAACGTCCTGTCAGGAAGAAACGTCATCCTTTATTAAAAGAAATTGTTGATTGGGAAAAAGAAAAAATTGCTGAGGGAAAGATTTTTCATACCGCGAAAAATCAAGCGCAGGGAAAAGTTACAATCTACGAAGGTAACAAAAGGTTAAAATTAGAAGACTGGGTAAATTTTAAAAGAAAGGATAATGTACAGGTAGTAAAACAAGAAAAGTTCGATGACTCCTCAGAGTATGAATTTGGAAAAATGGGACGGCTTGGTTTGTTTTTTCACTTAGGTACAGGGTCAGCCACAGCAATTGATAACACTCAGAATAAAATTAAAGGATTTATTTTAGGAATAGATATAACAGGTGAAATTTGGGCAACTCGAAATTATTGGGCGAGCCTCGAGATAAGCAGAAAGCTCGGTTCACTGAAAAAAGACGAAGGAAATCTTGTCAATAATAGTAACTCTGAAACAATTTCTAAGTATAAAATTAAAATGGGATATAAGTATTTACCAATGGGTTATTTTTATGGGCCTCAGGTTGACGGCTTTCTGGGCTATGGTAGCTATACCTATGGATTAGATACTCAAGTAGCAGATGGGTTTACAGAGTTTGGTTTTAAAGGATTACTTCTGGGGGCAAGGGGAAGTATGCCGATTCAGAAACAGTTTAGAGCTCATATGGAACTGTCGTTTTTATTTAACCCAGGGTTTGAAGAAGAAGTTTCAATATATGGTGCAACCGATACTGCCTCTAGTTATAGTCTAGAGGTGGGGGGGAGTTACTTTTATAGTCCAAATATATCCATACTCGGTGCCTATGGGGTGACATCTAATAAGGCAAAGTTTAAAACTACTGGGGAGTCTTTAAAGTTGAAGGAAAATACCTTCAAGGTTGGAGCAACGTTCACTTTCTAGTCGAGGATGTCATGAGTCAGATTAATAAACTAGAGGATCTTATAAGGTACCACAAGGCATTGTATTATCAGGGTCGCCCTGAGATAAATGATATTGAATACGATAAATTAGAAGAAGAGCTTAGAAGTCTCGATCCAGAAAATAAAACACTTCTCATAGTAGGCTCTACAACCACAGGCACCAAGGTAAAGCATGATTCGAAAATGCTTTCTCTTAATAAAACATACAAAATTGATGAGCTAGAAAAGTGGGCAGATAAGAAAGAAGTTGTTAGTACTTTAAAAATAGATGGTGTTAGTTGCTCTATAATTTATCAAGAAGGGATCTTAATTCTAGGCAAAACGAGAGGAGATGGCAGCTTTGGTGAAGATATAACGAATAAGCTCTTATGGATGGGTACAATCCCTAAAAAATTAAATAAGTCCAAACAGAATATCGAAGTAAGAGGAGAGCTGTTTTGTACCGAAGAAGACTTTTTTTCACTATCTAAGGAAATGGTTAAAATAGGGTTTGAAAAACCAGCCTCACAGAGAAATATTGTAGCCGGCCTTATTTCAAGGAAAGAGAATATTGAGCTTTGTCGATATATTCAGTTTAGAGCATTTGATATATTGGGTGAGGAGATCAATTTTAAAGCAGAAAAAGAAAAAGAAAAAAAATTGAAAGACCTTGGATTTATTCCTGAAACCTTCACCCTTCATAAAAATATCAAAACAATCAAAGAAGAAGTAGAAAAAGCACGTGAGTTTATGTCTGAAGGAAATTATCAAATAGATGGACTAGTGTTCACGTTAAATGATTATAAACTACATGAAGAGTTGGGCTCAACGGCTCACCATCCTAGATATAAAATTGCATTTAAATACCAAGGAGATACTAAAGAAACAGTAATTGAAGACATTACGTGGCAGGTTTCAAGGAATGGTATTCTTACCCCCGTTGCCGAGGTTGTTCCCGTTGAATTAAGTGGTGCCAAAATTTCAAGAGTGACTCTGCATAACTATGGAATGGTTAACCAATATGAACTTAAAAAAGGTGACACCATAGAAATTGTTCGATCTGGTGAAGTGATTCCGAAGTTTTTAAGTGTTGTAAAGAAATCTAAAGGGAAAATGAGGGTTCCTGGTGTTTGTCCCTCCTGCAATGAGAAAGTTGTTATTTCAGATATTAGAATTTTATGTAAAAACCCAATTTGTCCCGCTCAAACCAAGGAGGGGATTTTAAATTTTGTTCAAAAAATTGGAATAGATGATTTAAGCTCGAAGCGTTTGGAAGAAATGATATCTATGGGGGTTGTTTCAACAATTGAAGATCTTTATAAAATAAAAAAGAATGATCTATTAAAGCTAGATAAGGTGAAAGAAAAATTAGAAGAAAAGCTATTAAAAAATATCGAAAACTCAAAGACCGTAAACTTGGCTAATTTTTTAAGCGCTCTAGGCATAAGTGGTGGCGCCATTAATAAATGTGAGAAAGTTGTTTCTTCGGGGTTTGATACTATTGAGAAGGTTTTAGACTTAAGTTTAGAAGATTTAATTGGAATTGAGGGTTTTGCCGAAAAATCAGCTACAGACTTCTTGGATTCACTTAGAACAAAACATAATACAATAAAAAACTTGGTGAAACTGGGTTTCTCTTTCAATAGTGAAACAAATCAAAGCGAAGGGACATTAAAAGGACTTAAAATAGCAATCACCGGTACCTTGTCAGAGAAGAGATCCGTGATTGAGGGAAAAATTAAAGCATCTGGCGGGTCATTAGTGAGTAGCGTATCGAAAAATACTGATATTTTATTAACGAATCAGCAGACTTCATCATCTAGCAAGTATAAGAAAGCGAAAGAACTCGGAATAAAAATTGTTTCAGAGGAAGAGCTTTTAAATATGCTTAGCTAGGAGAATAAAATAAAAACTAAAATTAATTTCACCTGCAATAGTTGCGGGCACTGTACCTTTAAATGGAGCGGAAAGTGCAATAAGTGTAACTCTTGGAACTCTTATATTGAAACTAGTATAAGCAGGCCCAAGCGAGCATTGGTAGGAACTAAGTCAATTAAGGCCTTAGGTCTGAAGGATATAGTTCTAGAGAAAGAAGAAAAAATTACTACTGGTTTTAATGAGTTTGATAGAGTTTTGGGTGGCGGCATAACAAAAGGTGGTTTATATCTTATTGGCGGCGAGCCTGGAGTTGGGAAGTCTACCCTAATAACATCTGTGTTAGACAATCTAATAAAAATACATAATAAAAAAAGTTTGTACATCAGCGGTGAGGAAAGCATCAATCAAGTCGCTTCTAGGGCAAAAAGATTGGATGTAGACCCTAGTAACTTCTTAATTTTAAATGAATCTTCCATACAATCAATAATAGAACAGATTCAACTTGTTAGACCTAGATTTGTTGTGTTGGATTCAATACAAACAACAACATCAGATGAGGTGGTTTCTCCGGCGGGTTCAGTTTCTCAGATAAGGGACGTAACATATGAGCTAATGAGTAAGGTTAAAGAAAAAGGAGTTTCTTGCTTCATCGTGGGTCATATTACAAAAGAGGGAAGTATTGCAGGACCCAAAGTATTAGAGCATATGGTAGACACGGTCATCTACTTTGAAGGTGACCAAAGCAACCAATATAGAATTTTACGTTCAGTAAAAAACAGATTTGGATCCACAAATGAAATTGGTATTTTTGAAATCAATGGCAAAGGCATGAGAGAAGCCTTAAATCCAATGAGTATATTCTTAAATCGTTCAGAAGAAAATTTGTTTGGCAGCTCCCTCGCTTGTGTCGTTCAGGGCCAAAGACCATTAATTTTAGATGTCCAGGCGCTAATAGTTGAAAATCAGTTTGGAAATGGAAAAAGAATATCTCAAGGAGTTGAGTCCAGTAGGATTGTGATGATTTTAGCTATTATAAAAAAATATCTCTTTATTGATTTATCTATGTCAGATGTTTATTTAAATATCAGCGGTGGCCTTAGGTTATCAGGAGGGGATATGGATTTATCAATTTTAATATCAATACTATCTTCTTATAAGTGTAAATCAATCTATTCAAATCATGTTATCTTGGGTGAAATTAGCTTAACAGGTGAAATAAGACCAATAGGTAAGTTGGAATCAAGATTGAGGGAATTAAAACATCTAGGATTTAATAATATTTTAACAAGCAAAAAGGCATTGAAAGAGACTGAAGAATTATCACTTGATATGAATATAAAAACAGTTTCAAACGTTAAAGATTTTAATGGCTTTCTATAAATAGAGTTTTTCGATTGTTTTTGTCCATTGTTCTCTCTTTTGTTTGTAATGATTAGACTTGCTACTATCTGCTGAAAAGCTTCTGTCCTTTTTCCATAGTTTTGATATCTGATCAAACTCAATAGTCTTATTACCAATGGCAGAAGCCAGGCAGGCACCATAGGCAGTCGTTTCTATAATCTGAGGCTTTATGATTTCAAGTTCTGAGACAGTGGCCTGAATTTCCATTAATAGATTATTTGAAACAGCTCCGCCATCTACTTTTAGCGAACTTATGTCTAGTCCGGAGTCTATCTTTAAGGAGCGAATTAAATCTTCTATAGATAAAGCAATTCCATCAAGACATGCTAATGATATATGGTTTTGATTAGTATCTCTTGTTAGGCCTATAATTGATGCTTTTGCATCACTTGCCCAATAAGGTGAACCTATTCCGGTAAAAAATGGAAGAAAAAGCACATGTTCCATTTCTTTTAGGCTAGTGACTTTATTGGCCAGATTTTCAACTTCCGGGCTATCGCTGAAAAGTTTAAGCTGATCCCTTAACCATTGCACAGCTGCGCCTGCTATATAGGAAGAACCCTCTAGTGCGTAGAAGGATTTACCTTCGTGTCTATACGCTACAGTTGTTATTAAACCATTTTTAGAATATGAGGGTGTTGCCCCAGTGTTTAGGAGTATGAATGCACCCGTCCCATAAGTACATTTTAAATCTCCTTCCTTATAACCAGCTTGGCCAAAGAGAGCGGCTTGCTGATCACCGAGGATCCCCGTGATTGGAATACCGTCAGGTAGAAAGTTAAGTCCATCAGTGACACCAAATTTTGCAAAGCTATCCTTTATTTCAGGGAGGCATTTTTTCTCGACGCCCATTAGATCACATAATTCTTCATCCCAAGAGCCTGTCTTTAAGTTGTAAAGCATGGTTCTTGAAGCATTTGAAGCCTCTGTGTAGTAGCTCTTCCCAGCTGTTAACCTGTATAAAAGAAAAGTATCAATGTTACCAAATTTTAAATTATCATTTTTGTAGGCACTTCTCACCTCAGTAGAATTGTTTAAGAGCCAGTTTATTTTTGTTCCAGAAAAGTATGGATCCACTGGTAGTCCAGTCTTATTTTTTATGGACTCTTCATGACCATCATTTTTGAGTTTAGAGCAGAAATCTCCAGTCCTTCTGTCTTGCCAAACAATAGCATTATGCAATTGCTGACCGTTATTATTAAATGAACAAATGGTTTCTCTTTGGTTGGTAATACCAATGGATGATATGAATTTACCTTCAATCTTATTTTTTTTAAGAACTTCGGTAATGGTTCTCTCTACAGTTTCCCAAATATCATCAAGATTATGTTCGACTAAGCCAGGGCTAGGAAATATTTGAGGGAATTCATGATTTACTTTATCTACAAATTCAAAGCTAGTGTCATCTACTAGGACAGCGGTGGTGCCTGTAGTTCCTTGATCGATAGAAAGTATAAAGCCCATAGTTTTTCTCCGTAATTATTCTCCGACTAATGATAAATCAGTATTAGTTGGATTAACAATTACGGTAACTAGGGTTTTCCATCTCTTGGCGACATTTCCATTGATTCCACTTAAAAGACCGTAGCTTATGCCAATTAACATAACCAAAAGCAAAACAAACTCAATAAAAGTTTGACCTTGTTCATTTTTCAGCCCTAAAGGCTTGTTTTTATGCTTTTTCATAGGTAAAGCTTTCTTCCTAAAAGTTTTATTAAACACTCTATATAATAAGAATACTATGTGGTCTCGTATGACATCAATAAAGAAGTATATTCCTGTTTTAGCGACCCTTTCACTTGGTATAGTGGTGTTGGGTAGTCAGGTATTCTTTAAAGGAAGGAATATAAATGCTTCTCCTTCTAAAGAAGTTAATAAAGTTAAGCTCCATTATGAAAATAATCTGAAAGGTATTGAGTTTTTTGAAGGAGATAAAAAGCTTCTCTTAAAAGACTCAAAAGCACCTGTTGTAATTATTAACTTTTGGGCCAGTTGGTGTGTTCCTTGCCTTGAAGAGTTCCCATCGCTAGTTAATCTTCGTAAAAAATATAGTAAAGATGAGGTATTGATTTTGGGTGTTAATACAGACGATAAATCATCAATCACCGATGCTAATAAAGTTATTAAGAAGTTCGATATAAACTTCCCTACAATTTTTGATTCAAATAGCGAGCTTATTGAAAAATTTAAGGTTTCTAGTATTCCTATTTCAATTATATATAAGAATGGAAAAGTATATGAAATCAGCAAAGGCTCAAAAGATTTTTACTCCGGTGAATTTCTAGAGGAAATTGAATCTTTTATTAAATAGAGTCAAATTCAACAGCTAAATTTCTTCCCCAGTTGTAAGTAATCTCATCAATACTATTAGTCTTAAAAAATGAAAACCTAGCGAGTTTCCCTTTCTTAATTGATCCTTGATTACTAAGACCTAGCGCATGAGAAGCGTTCAGAGTTATGCTGACCCACAGTTCACATAAGTTCATCTTGTAGTTTGGAGCAGCTACAGATGCCAAGAGTAACACATTGTCGCAGTGACAACTTCCAGGGTTATAGTCAGAACCTATTGCAACTTTAACATTTGAATCTAAAAAAGCTCTTGCATCAGCTTGCTTCTTACCTAGGAAATATCCAGTCCCTGGTAATAGTGTTGCTACTGTTTTTGATTTCGCTAATTTTTTGATTCCAGATGTGCTAGTGCAAAGAAGGTGGTCTGTTGAAAGCGCACCATACTCAACCGCCAATGCGGCACCATTGTTATCTTTAAACTCATCAGCATGAGTCTTAACAGGGATTTTGAGTTTCTTAGCCAAATCAAAGAGGAGTCTGACATCAGTCTCGTCAAAATAACCATCTTCATGAAAAATATCAACAGCGTCTATTAACCCTTCACTTGAAACTTTTTCTAACAGGGGTACGCATACCTTCTCAATATACTCTTTAGAGTTTTGGAATCCTCTGGGAACAGCATGTGCGGCCATATGGGTGTTGAGAATATTTACTTTTGGGGCAAAGTGCTTTTTTAAACGACTTATAATTTTAGTCAATCGATATTCTTCATCAAAGCCTAATCCATACCCACTTTTGATTTCAATTGTTCCTACACCATAGGAGAATATGCGTTCTATTTTTTCACAGGATTCTTTAAATATTTTTTCATCCTTGGTTTCGTTAGTTCCTCTAGAGGATTCAAGAATTCCGCCATTATTTCTAGCTATTTCTTCGTAATCAGCACCATTTAGTCTCATAGAATATTCTTTTGACCTATTTCCTCCAAAAACTAAATGAGTATGACAATCGACTAGTTCTGGAGTTACAACGTAACCTTTAAGGTCCTTAGTTATATTAACCTTTTTTACTAGCTCTTGAGGGGCGGAATCAAATGGACCAACATATTGAATATTTTGATCATAAATTATACATCCGTCCTCAATAATACTTGCGTCCTTGGGGAGTAGACTTCGACCATCTTTCTCCTCTGCAGAGGATAATGTTAACACTTGATTTATATTTTTTAAAAGTATCATAGTTTAAAGTGAGGGAAATTTAATGTTTGTATTCTTAGCTTCTGCTTTTGCATCTTCATAGCCAGCATCTGCATGTCTTATGATTCCCATTCCTGGATCTGAATTTAAAACTAAACTTAATCTCTTATCCATTTCTTCGGTTCCATCAGCAACTATAACCATTCCAGCATGCTGTGAATAACCTATTCCAACACCACCACCATGATGGAAACTTGTCCAAGAGGCACCATTCATCGTGTTTATTGCCATGTTGAGTATTGGCCAGTCGCTAATGGCATCTGAACCATCTAGCATTCCTTCGGTCTCTCTGTTTGGTGACGCAACTGAGCCACAGTCTAAATGATCTCTTCCTATTACTATTGGAGCTGAAACTTTTCCTTCTCTTACAAGTTTATTAAAAAGTAGCCCTGCCTTTTCTCTTTCTCCATACTTCAACCAACAAATTCTACTTGGAAGACCTTGGAAGCTGATCATCTCTTGGGCTTTATTTAACCAGTTAATAAGTTTTTGGTTATCTGGAAAAGCTTCTTTAAGTGCTTCGTCCGTTACTCTAATATCTTCCGGGTCACCACTTAGGGCCACCCAACGGAAGGGACCTGAACCTTGGCAGAAAAGTGGGCGAATATATGCGGGTACAAAACCAGGGAAGTCAAAGGCATTCTCAACACCGGCCTGTCTTGCACCTTCTCTTAAATTGTTACCATAATCAAAAACATGTGACCCTTTCTTTTGAAAAGCTAACATCGCTTTTACATGATCACCCATGGTCTTAATACTTTCTTTTATAAACTGTTCTGGATTACTTACTTTTAAACCCATAGCCTCTTGAAAGCTGTAGCCTCTTGGAACATATCCATTTAGAGGATCATGAGCAGAAGTCTGATCTGTTACAAGATCAGGTAAGGTCTTTGAGTTAAGTATGTGTTCAAAAAAGTCAGCAGCATTACCAACTACACCAATGCTATATGGAGTATTGCTCTGGCACTTTTCTTCGGCTAACTTAAGAGCAGCATCAAAGCTATCTACTTTTTCGTCTAGGTACTTAGTTTTTAATCTTTTATCTATTCTAGTTTCATCTATATCGCATCCAACAAATACACCACCGGCCATTTTAACTGCTAGAGGTTGGGCACCACCCATTCCACCAATCCCTGCCGTCAGTACGAGCTTTCCTTTTAAGTCATTGCCGTCACCATAATGTTTTTCAGCGGCGGCCATAAAAGTTTCATAAGTTCCCTGAAGGATTCCCTGGCTTCCGATATAAATCCAGGACCCAGCAGTCATTTGACCGTACATCATAAGGCCTTCGTCTTTTAACTTATTGAAATATTCCCAGTTGGCCCAATGAGGTACTAGGTTTGAGTTCGCAATTAATACTCGTGGTCCATGTTCGCTTGCAGGAACAACCGCTACAGGTTTTCCAGATTGTACTAATAACGTTTGATTATTTTCTAATTCTTTAAGTGAGTGAATTATGTCTTTGAGAGCTTTTGGATTTCTAGCAGCCTGCCCATTTCCACCGTATACAATAAGCTCTTCCCTGTCTTCTGCTACATCCGGATGTAGGTTGTTTAAAAGACATCTCAAAGCAGCTTCTTGGTGCCAGCCCTTACAAGTTAATTCGGTTCCAGTTGGTGGTAGAGGTATATTGGATTCCATTATAATAATTCTCCTGTTGCATTTTGGGCAGCATCGACGAGCTCTCCACTTCTTAAGAGAGCATCGATATTATTAATATCAGGTTGAAATACCCTATCATCTATAATTATAGGGACATGTTTACGAATTAGTTCTTGAACATTTTCTAAAGCCGGCGAGGTTTTTAGAGGTCTATGAAAGTCTATGGCCTGAGAAGCGCAGAGAAGTTCAATTGAAAAAATGCTATAAACATTATCAATTAGCTCTAAAAGCATTCTTCCACTAGTTACGCCCATTGAGACATGATCTTCTTTATCTGTTGATGTAGGAATACTGTCTACAGAGGCAGGATGACATAGACTTTTATTTTCTGATGCTAGAGCAGCAGCAGTAACGTGAGCAATCATTAGCCCACTATTTAAACCACTGTTTTTAACTAAAAATGGTGGAAGATCACTAAAAGTAGGGTTCATCATTTTTTCGATTCTTCTTTCAGAAATATTTCCAAACTCCGAAAGTCCCATGGTCATATAGTCCATGCCGAGTGCCATGGCCTCACCGTGAAAATTACCACCTGAAATGATGACGTCCTCATCAGGAAATACTAATGGATTATCGGTTACAGAGTTAACTTCCACTTCTAACAGATGCTGAAAATGACTTATTGTCATCCTGGCTGCGCCGTGAACCTGCGGAATACATCTTAGACTATAGGGGTCTTGCACCTTCCCGCAGTTTTCATGGGAATTTAAAATTTGTGATCCCTTTAAGAGAACTTCTAAGTTGTCGCAGACATCTAATTGGCCACTGTGAGGTTTTAGTTTCGAAATAAGTTTTGAGAAGGCAACGGAAGTACCCTGAACACCTTCTAGAGTAAGAGCACCACAAATGTCTGCAATTTTAGAAATACTTTTTGCTCTATGGAGACCGATACATCCGAGTGCAGCCATAACAGCTGTTCCATTTATAAGAGCGAGGCCGTCCTTTGGACCTAGTGTAACGGCCCGTTCTCCAATATCATGTATGGCAAATTCGGAGCTTATACTTTTTCCATTGTATACAACTTGCCCCTCTCCAATTAAACAAAGCGCTATATGCGCTAGGGGTGCAAGATCTCCTGAAGCTCCAACACTTCCTTTTCTTGGCACGATAGGATTTATATCCTCCATTAAAAAGTTAAGTAGTAATTTAATAGCGGAAATTGAGACTCCAGAGTAACCACCAGCTAAACAGTTAGCTCGCAATAACATAATAGCTCTAGTTGTCTCTCTGTCGAAAGGAGTTCCAACGCCCGTGCAATGGCTTCTAATTAAATTGAGCTGTAGTTGTCCGAGGTTGTTTTCCTCAATTTTCATGGAACTAAGGGCACCAAACCCTGTATTTATGCCGTAAATAGCTTCTTTGGATTTAGATTTTTTAATGACATATTCATTGCTATAGAGAATTTTTTTGATCGACTCATCAGAAAGAGATATTTCATATTCACCTTTCTTTGCGTGAGCGACTTCGAAAACCTCTTTAGATGTTAGTGATTGTCCATCTAGTACTAATTTTTTCTTATTCATTTAATTACCTTAGGGAGTTTACTTTTTCTAAGTATTTAGCAGGACCCTCTTTGAATATATAAGAACCTGCTACGAGGTTATTTGCCCCAGCTTCAGAAAGTTTTTTTGCATTTAAGTTATTAACGCCACCATCTACTTGAATCATAAAATCAAGATCCAATTCATTTTTCTTTTTATTCAAAAACTTAATCCGCTCATAGGTATCTTCTATGAATTTTTGACCACCAAAACCAGGTTCTACACTCATAACTAGTATGAGGTCTACTTTCTTAA
>JAIBDQ010000026.1 GCA_024686135.1 Halobacteriovorax sp.
CCGCCACTTTAGAAACCGGGGCAAGAAATCAATCAGGGAGCTTAGCGGGATACAACTACAACGGAACTTACTCAGGAAACTTAAATCGACCAAGATCGCTTAGAGTTGATGGCCGTTATAAAAGCTCTAAGATTATTCCGGCGACTTGGAATTTTGAATCCATAGAAAAAGTGATTGAACCTGAAATTAAAGATCTTGGTTTTAAACTCAAGCTTGGAAAAGAAGGGCGAAAAGATAACGACTATATTTGTAATAATATCCATTACTCTATACTTCAGGCGGCAATTGAAGGAGACGTGGAGTTAGCTGGTGGGTTATTAAAGCCTCTCCTTGCCCTTGAAGCTCTCCCGGCCATGGGCTTCTTTCACTACCCTTCAGAGACCTTAAAAAAAGACCCAAAGAGTGAGCTTGAAGCTTGGACCAAAGTCGTATTAAATATTATTAAAGCTCAGCTTAATATTTAAACCTAGGTGCCCAGATGAAATTTCTTTTAATCATATCAAGTCTTTGCCTTTCTTTTATGGCCAATGCCGAGATTATCGCCAAAGTCGATTTTATAAGGGGAAATATTACCGTCAATGGTACTACTCCTAGCTTTCCTATTAGCTTAAGAGAAGGTGATAAAATCAAAGCCTTCCCAAAAACTAAGCCTAAAAAAACCAGCAGCTTTGTAAGGATCATCTTCAATAATGGAGACAAAGTGGGCTTGAGTAATGGGGAAATAGTATTAGAAAAAATTAATAAGAAAGAGTCCGTCTTTGGGCTCATCAGAGGTCAATTTTTTAATTACGCCAGGCCTGGTCTAGATAGAAAATTAAAGGTTAACTCTAGAAACGTCTCTGTAGGAGTTCGCGGAACAAAGTACATGGTCGAAGAAAAACCTGAATATAGCTATATTTGTGTTTGCGAAGGAGAAGTCCAGGCCACAAAAGGCGGGAGAAGCTCGAGTGTTAAGGCCGGTTTTGACCTTAAGGTTCTACCCGGGAAACCCATAAATCAATCTGTAGAAGCTAATGAAGTTATGCTTAAAATGGTCACGGATAATTTTGCTCTACTCGGGGAGCCAGTTCAGCGAAAAGAAGTAGAAGAATAGCAGAATATCAAATACTTAAGACACTGCTGCAATGAGTCATAAACATGACAAACAGCCTAGTTCAAGATAGTTTGTCGCATGCTTTTTATTCAAATCTTAATCACCTCTCTTGCCATCCAGGCCTCTACCTTAGGCCTTCTCGATTCGGGAGCTGATCCAAAACAAGAAACTCTAAGTAAACACCTACGCATCAACAAGATCGAGGCCCGTGGCTCAAGATTTAAAGATGATGATAAGAACGGCTATGTGGACGACATCGAAGGCTGGAACTTCATAGAAGAAAATGCCCAACCTTTTGATGCCAATAACTATGGCAAATTTGGAGAAGTATTTTATAAATACTATAGAATTCGCGAGAAAAAGGCCCTAGAGACTTGGACTCCTAAAGAAGAGGCTTGGTACAAAGAAAAACGAAAGGATGAAGAGTTCCTAGAGGAGCTTAAGAAGTTTAGAAGCTTTATCCACGGAAGTCATGTGGCCGGAATAGCCATGTACCGGGACCATAAAAAATACGGTCCTCTAAATTTTATCAATATTAAGTACCTAGGTAAGGCCGAGGCCGGAGCGGCAAAAGAGCCAGAATACTCTCCCCTAAAAAAAGGCTCTGACGCTTCAAGGTTAAGGCACTTAAAGAAATTCATAACTAAATATAATACCTGGCAGGAAGGTAAGCTTGCCCGCGCTATTGATTATGTTTGTAAACGCGCTCATGTGGTAAATGGTTCATGGGGGAAAAGTTGGAAAGGTTCTTTAAAAGTCGTCTCCCAATGGTATAAACTTGAATTTGAAAACGATCCAAAAGAAGAAATTAATGAAGAGCTAGCTAGACTTTTTTTAGGTAACCTCATCACTAGAACAGAGAGAATTACAAAACGTTACCCTCATATTCTTTTCGTTTTTTCAGCCGGCAACTCTAAGTCAGATAATGATCAGTTCCCTCACTATCCATCAGATGCCAGAGGTAAAAATATATTAGCGGTTGGTGCCTCTAATGGAGCCGTTCGAACAAACTCTTCTAACTTTGGTTTAAAGAGAGTTGATCTATTTGCCCCGGGCTTTTTAGTCGCCAGTACGACTCCAGAGAATAGAACTTTAAAAACAACAGGAACCAGTCAAGCTGCCCCAAGGGTAAGTCATGCAGCTCTTGTCATAAGAAATATCAATAAATCATTAAAGGCTCCAGATATTAAAAGAATTATTATGGGCACAGTAGACTTTAACTCTGAGTTTGTTAGCGTTTCTCATGGGCATTTAAACTTACCGCGGGCCATAGAAGCAGCTAAACTTAGCTTAAAATTTAGCCTCACTAAGGCCATTAAAGAGTCTATCAATAATGTCGGAGCAATTAACTTTGACAAAGGCTTTAACTCACCAGAAATAGAAGACGATTTTCTTCCTGAGCCCTTTTAGGAAAGAATTTCCGAAGGGCCAGCTCTATGGCCCTAAAGCTTGAATTCCCCTCCAATTCTTCCGAAAGACTAGTAGACCCTAAGGTTTTTTGGAGGACCGAATGAAAAGGAAATTAACTATTTACGCTGTATCTGCAACTCTTTTTGGTTGTGCAGGCTCTTATAAAAGACCGGAGTCATTTGAAAGTAAAATGGCCAGGTATAAGTCTCAGTCAGCTGAAATAAATAAGGTTCCTGATATGCAGGTCCTTTCAAACGCTAGCTTTAAAAAGCCAGCAAGACGAGGTCCGGCCAGTACAGGAAAGAAAAAGGATCTTCATTTAGAACATACAAATAAAAAGTTATATTTCTTAACACTACTAACTCAATACTCTGAATTATCAAAGTACTCTAGTGCTGAAGTGGTACCAACAATCAATATCTGCCCAAGCTTTCATTCAATTCTTGTAGATCATAATGATAAGTTTGAAGCAGAAGGATATGCTAAAGCAACGAGAGTAAAGCTAAGCTTTGATAAAAAATATTCCCCTAATGTTTATAAAAACCATGAGGAATTTTCTAAGTACCCAGAGTTAATGCTTCCTGTATCAAAAGAGGATGTACACCCTACTGTAGCCGAGTACCTTAGTAGTAACTCAGATGCCAACTCAAAAGAAGTTCTTTCCAATGCCATTGAGATTCATTTATCAAAGACGCATGATGAACTAAAAGAGCTATGTGATACTGGCTCAAGTAATAACTATTATATTTATGAGAACTTAATCACACATATTAACAAACAAGGGTTCAGACCTGGACCAGAGAATATGAAAACCTTACTAAAGACCAGTGTTTTTACAAATGTTGCGTTGATAAAAAGTTTTACTAATAGTCAAAAAAGACGTCGCGGTCGAGGAATAGCAAGTAGCTCTATAAGTGAAGACTCTTATACGGACGCTATGGTGAATCGACTTGGAGTCGAGTGGTCAAATTCTTATTTTGATTCAATGACTTCTAATCGTTAACGAAAAACATATAAACGGTTGCGACTAGAAATAGTCGCAAGCTTGTTTTCCCCTACTTGAAGATTTCCAAAGACCGCAGAATGGGCGTGCCCCATATCAAATTTCTCAAGAACCACAAAATCATTTGGCATAACTAAGAAAAGCTCTCCCGTACTACTGGCCACGGCAAGTTTCTTCTTCCACCAAACAATACTTGAAAGTGCATCTTTAGATAGCTTTACTTTCTTTACTAATTTTAGCTCTTTGTTTAAGTGCACGAGCTCCCCATCAATTGTTCCAAAAACAAGGCTATTCCCATGGGAAATAGGAGCTCTGGTAACATTATATGAAAGCTTTCTTATGATACTTCCAGACAGTGGGTCCATTACAGTTAGAGGTCCTGACTGAGAAGTCATAATTAATTGGGAGTGATGAATTAATGGTGTTGAGTCCACATCCACAAACTTTGATCCATCATTTATTCTTGTTTCCCAAAGAAGAACTCCCTCTTCGATTGAAAAGGCAGCCACATGCCCATCGGCAAACCCAATAAATAACTTATCCGCGGCCACGACGGGCTGACTAACTCTTTGCAAAGTTGTGTTATAGGGAACTGATCTTTTATAGGCCCAAAGAATCTTTCCACTCTGAGCATCTAGACAGAATAGTTTGTGATTTCTGGTGTGAATAAACATCCTTCCTTTAAAAATAACGGGCTGGGATTCAACGCTTGCCCCTAAATCAACGGCGTATTTGAGCTCTCCAGTAATTGTATGTCTGGCATAAAGTCGACCTTCATTTGTTCCATAAACGAGGAACTCATTATAGACAACTGGCTGAGAGAAATACCCTCCCTTATCTTTAAAACGCCACTGCTCTTTTCCATCTACGAGTTGATAGGCCACCATTTCACCGGCACCATTTCCAGAAAAGACAGAGTCCTCATGTATCAGAGGTGAATTTAAAGCGATGGGGAGATTCCCTGACTCATAAATGGGGTCATGATTCTTAATCCAAAGAGGATAGAATTCAGTTTGAGCATCACGAATAGCAGTGACTCCAATAGTCTTATGCATCCATGCGCAGGAATTAAGTAATAGAACAAGTCCTATAAAACTAAGAATTTTTTTCAATTTTTTACCTTCTTAAAGATCTTGTAAGTGAAGCTTCGCTAGTTTGATGAACTCGGCTTCCTTTCCGTTATCAATCAGGTATTGCAAGTTTAGTTTTGCTTTTTCTTTATTTCCTGCGGCTATATAGAGCCTTCCTAGGTCTAGATATACTTTATCCTCGAAAAGTTTTTTAGAAGAAGTGTTCAGATCCTCCAAAACTGTAATCGCCCCATTGTAGTCTTTTAAATCCTCTAAGGCAGAAGCTAAATGAAGCGAAAGCATATTCGAAAGAATTGGAGTGTCATAACTATTAAGTCCAATTCTTAAAATCTCAGACGCTTCTTTATAAGCACCTTGCTCTACTAAATGTTCTGAAGACTTAATTAAAACTGGCGCCAGGCCTTCGAAGTCCCCTATTTCTTTTTGAAGTGCCTTAAATTTAATTGCGTAATCCGCTGGTGATAATTTCTTATCAATCAGCTGCGTATAAGACGACTCTTGAAACTCATAGATTTTTTTACCGAGCTCTTGTTCTTTTTTACCTTGAAGTGAATGATAACCACCCCACCCAAAAATCCCACCAAAAAGAAGAACAGCAAAGATAACAACAACAGCTTTATTCTTTGCTATCCATGCACCAATTTCTGTTTGATTTAAAACTTGATCTATTTCACGATTTGGAGCCATTTCCGTATCTGTGGCCATAACTTAGTTTCCTTTGCTTTCATTAAATTTCAAAAAATTGTAGGAGGGCCGCCCCTAAGTTGTCAAAAATAGACTACTTCGCTAAGATAATCCAGAGAAGGATTTTCACCCCTTTCACGCCAAGGATGACGCGCATGAATAGAGCATTTGCCCTAGTACTTTTAAGTATTTTACTCTTTGCACAATCAGCATACTCAATGGACCGCCGCGGTAGACTAGGTGTAGGTATGAGCAATCAGCTCAAAAATGACCTACCCGCTATCTCATTTAAAATTCAAAAAAGTAATGCTTTCGCTTTTGGAGGACTTATTGGAGTTTCCACAAGAGACCCGGGTGGTGGGCATGGGTTTGGGCTAAAAGTTTATAGAAACCTATTTGATGAGCCTCAGCTAACGTTTTATACCTCATTGCTGGCTGCTCTTATTAAAGAGAAGCAAATCGCTGGAGATGATGAAGGTTTTCAGTTCGACTTAACCGTTGGCTCAGAGTTTAGCTTCGCCGGTCTACAATCACTAGGATTTAGCTTTGAAACAGGTATTAGTCTTAATAAGATTAATGGAGAATTCGGAATTGAAACTGTCGGTTACCATTTTGTAACCGCAGGGATTCTTTTCTACCTATAGGATTTAAGACTTAATGAGAAAAAGCTTACTCATTTTATTTATTTTACCGACTCTTTGTTTTGGGCAAGGCGGTATTAATGATGGCTTTTCTATAGAAGAAGATGATCTGCAAATTGGCGGAGATATTTTCACTGACTTCAATGAAGATGTAGAAGAATCACAAGTTTTAGAAGACGAGCGTTTCTTTCGTTACGGAAGATTTTTTAGTTTCGCCATCTCTCTTGGGATAACGACTTTTGATGGCAACAGAGGGACTGCATACGAAAACGATCCTCCAAGTTATGGTCTACAAGTATATTACTTTAGTGATTTCTTTAACAGCTTTGGAATGGGTTTTGAATTTTCAAAACATCATTTCTTTATAGATCAGGCCACAACGGGCTTCGACCCCAACCCCCCAGGCCTTATTGACGTCAATATTTTACGAGTCTTTTTCGCCTACCGCTTCTACATAGATACGGCCAACTTGGGTACGGCCATCACTTATTCGAACCCGTACTTTATTGGGCGAGTTGAATATTGGTATTTAACCAATAAGTTTATTGATCAATCCCTACTGGCAGATGACTCAGGTGGCGGCCTAGGTTTTGGACTTGGCTTTGGGCTTGAGTTCCCAATAAAACTCAAGGAATCCTATATAGGAACTGAATTTTTATTTCACTCTGTTAATTTTCACGATAAATTCACCCAGAACTATCGCCCCCTTTCTGAAGGCGGATTTGGGTTTGATGACTTAACTGGTAACGTCTACTCCCTTATGGTTTCGTACGTTATCAGTTGGTAACTTATTTCTTTAAAGCTTTTGCTTTTCCTTTACCTAGTCTCTTTTCCATATCAGTACCAGTTCTAAAAATAAGATGAACTGGAGTATTCACAATATCAAACTCTCTTCTAAGATTGTTTTGTAAATACCTGCGATAATTCTCAGGAATACCTTTTGATCGATTAGAAAACATAAGAAAGGTAGGCGGATTACTCTTGAGCATTGATGCGTACTTAACCTTAAATCTATTGCCATTAGTTTTCTTTAGGACAATAGGGTGCCTCTCTACCATATCTAGGACAAAACGGTTAAGAGCTCCAGTTGGAATACTTCTATTTCTAATAATCGTTGTTTTCTTCAAACTCTTTTTAAGCCTATTAATTCCACTACTCTTAAGAGCAGAGATCGGAATAATATCGCAAAAGTCTAACCATGGAATCTTGGCCCTAAGATCGAGCAGCCATTCTTTTCTTTCTTCATCAGTTTTAAGCTTCTCATTCATGAGGTCCATTTTATTCAAACAAACAATGACGGATTTTCCTTTTTCAAGGGCAATATCTAAAAGCCTGCAGTCTTGATGACCAATTCCTCTCGTAGCATCGATCATATAAATAACAATATCAGACTCAGTAATACAACGAAGTGATCTAAAGACTGATTGAGACTCAATAACTCCTTCAATATTAGATTTTCTTCTAATACCCGCAGTATCCACGAGGTGCATTGAGCGCCAGTATGAAGTTTCACTTGTTAATTCTTTTTCAACTGGAGCTTCTTCACTATCATTAAAAACCTGATCAAATAGTCTCTCGTTAATTTCAGAATCTGTCTGCTCTTCCGCTTTTCTTTGTTCTGCTAAAACAGCCTCTTCATTAAAAGACTGCTCCATTTTTTCATAAACTTCAGAGTTGTTTTTTCTGAACTCTTCATACTGCTGAAGAAGTAGTCCGTCGTTCTTACCTGGACTTTGGTCTTCTTCAAGAAGTTCTGCATCTTTACCAAAATAAAGATCAAAATACCCTTCAATCGGATCTACTGTTGTTCCAGCAATATCTGAAACCAGAGCTCTTTCACTGCCAACAAGTAAATTTAGAAGTGTCGACTTACCAGCATTAGGTGCACCAATTAGAGCGAGCTTTGCGGCGACTTTCTCTCTCGGAGTAACTCCTCTTTGGAGTCCGGGAGCATTATCAATATTGCTATTGAAGGCCAAAACTTCTCTATGGATGGCTTCTCTAGTCACCTCAAGTCCGAGCCCATGGGCCGCAGAAACAGTGAAAAACTCTTCGGGCTTTAATCCAAGACTATAGAACTCTGCTTCATCACCTCTTTGATTTTCTGAATCAAACTTATTGATAAGTAACCAAAATGGTTTCTTTCTTGCGCGAATAAAGTCGGCAATGCCTTCATCAAATGGAAGTACCCCTTCTCTAGCGTCTACAACAAAAAGAACAAGATCAGATTCATCAATGGCGAGACGAGCATGCTCATTCATAATATTAAAGAAGTGGTTGAACTCCACTTCTTTTTTGTTTTCACCCTCTTCTTCAATCTTCTGCGGGTAAAAACCTCCAGTATCAACCATAATGGCCTCAACTTCTTCATCAAAATAAGGGTCATCATTAAATTTAGCGACCCCATAGTGACGATCACGTGTGACTCCTGGTAGGTCATGAGTTAAGGCGTGGTTCTTTCTCATCAATCTATTAAAGAGAGAACTTTTACCGACATTGGGTCTACCAATTAAGGAGATCACCATATTTCTTTTTGCTTGGCGTGGTCCTTTCATTACCTTGCCCTCCAAACTCTATTTGAGTCCTGAGCTCTTGGAAGACCTATCTCTTCAAGAACCCAATTATTCTTAAACCATTTAGGGCTAACCTTAACGTGAAGGTTCAAATGAACTTTTCCACCAGTCATAGCAGCAATTTTCTTCCTTGCTCTTGTACCAATTTCTTTAATCATTGAGCCCTGCTTTCCAACGACGATTCCTCTTTGCGAAGGACGGTTAACAAGTATGGCCGCAGAGATATGTGTATCAACATTTTCTTTTGTTTCTTTATCTTTAAAATCTCTATATTCCTCTATAAGAACGGCGACCTCGTAAGGGATCTCTTCTTTAAGAAGCTGAAAGGCCTGCTCGCGAATATACTCAGTAGCAAAAAACCTCTCATTTCTATTAGAGATATCTCCGTTTATATAATGATGAGGGCTCTCAGGAGCGCGATCACAAATATCTCCAGTCAGTTGATGAACATTATCCCCAGTCTTTGAACTTAGAAGATAGTGATTTGTAATTGATGGAACAATTTCTTTAGCTGCTGCCATAATCTCTTCAATAGGAAGAGCACTAGGGTCTTTAACTAAATCAAGCTTTGAGAAGACAACCCAAGTCTCTGCCAATTCTTGCTCTTCCATTTGGCGAGCAAACTCTTGAAACTGAGGAAGAACATTATGAGACATATCTATAAGAAGTAGATTTAGATCCGCTCCCATTGTTCCCCCACGCGCCTGTTCATTCATCCTCTTGTTAAATTCAAGATTTGAGCGGTGTAGGCCGGGAGTATCAACTAAAATGATCTCAGTGTGATCAATTGTCAGAATACAATGAAAACGATTTCTCGTAGTCTGTGGTCTATTAGTCACGATAGTTAAATCGGTTCCTAGCATATAATTAATAAGTGAACTTTTACCTACGTTAGGTGCACCTAAAACAGCTAGCATAATGGATTTACTATCCGGATGTTGGTCTTCAATGAGCATTTTTTACCTCGTCATATAATTTTTGTTCTAAGATTTTACTGGCTAATATTTTTTCTGCTTTTTTCTTTGATGAGTGGGTCATCTTTGCAAGCTCGACCCCTTTTAAAGTAACAAGCACTTCGAACTCCCCATTATCAAATTCTTTAGAGAGATATTTTGGGTGCTCTTTATAAAGTGCCATGGTTTTTTCTTGAAGTTTTGTTTTTGAATCAAAGTCATCTAGATGAGACTCATCATAAAAATCAACACCAAAACTCTCACTATAAAAACTCGTTAGTTTTGATAAGTAAGCTTCGGCACCTTCTATACCCTGTTCAAGATAAAAAGCAGCAATGGTTGATTCAATTAAATCAGCTAAGATGGCATTCTTTTCTTGTCCGCCATTTTTAGTTTCACCTTTTCCAAGGAGAACTAGCCTCCCGAACTCTAAGCTACGGGCAAGTTTAGAGAGATTATTTTCATTAACAAGGGCACCCCTTAGTTTTGAAAGACGGCCTTCGTTTAATTTTGGGTACCTAGAAAGAAGTACTTTTGAAACTAACAGGTCTAAGACCGCGTCCCCTAAGAACTCGAGTCTTTCGTATGAGTTGAATTTTAAATTTGAATTCTCATGCTCAAAACTAGTATGGCATAAAGCTTCGATTAAATGATTGGAAGAACCAAGAGATGAAAAGTAATCTTTGAAGTAAGGCCAATTTTGAATTTCTTCATAGAACCAAGTAATAAAACTCTCTCGTCCTCTATCTTTCAGAGGTGCATCATTATAGGATTTGGATATAGAATATCCAGATCGGATGTCCGAGAAGGTCGTCTCACTTGCCATAGGGCCCACTTATATTCGAATTTACGAGGTTTCCCCCAACTTATATGTTGCTTTGTACCAAGGGTATTTCAAGCTTTCAAGTTTCTTGTCCCAATAGCCCCATACGTGTAGAATTTTCTCACTCTAAACCAATTTAAGCGCATTTAAGACGCTAGGCGTCAAGGAATATACGTGGCTCAACCAAGAGAAAAAACAAATGTGGACCTCATAGGACTTCAAGACGAATTCTTCACCATGCTTAAAGGCAAGGGCCGCTCTCTAAACACATTAAAAAATTATAGGACTGACTTAGATTGCTTTAATAAATACCTAGTGGAAGTAACAAAAAATAAACGCCTAGATATCAGTGGTTTTTCCATTCCAGAAATTAAAGAATATGGAAGCTTTCTTGAAAAAAAGTACAATAGCGATAATTCAAGAAGACGCCGAGTTCAGGCCCTAAGAATGTTTTTTGATTTCTTAGTGGAAGAAAAGGTCTTCCCTTCAAATCCCGTTAGAAAAATACCCACTTCTCCTAAGTTTTTAGATATCCCAAGACCTACTCCCTATGTGGACGTAAAGACATTATGGCAATTCCTCCTCGAGGAATCAGCTAGCAAGCAGCCCATGGTTCGCCTCATCGCCAAAAGAAATATGGTGACTTTAATTTTAATTTATGGGGCAGGACTAAAAGTGAGTGATCTTTCTGGACTGCAGGTTTCACAGATCTATCTCGACGAAGATAGCCCTAGGGTTTTAGTTAATCCTCCAAAAAGAGATCCCTATACCGTTCCCTTGCCAAGTATCTTTACGACGGTTTTCAATGATTACAGCAAGACCTTAGTCACGATGAAAAGAGACTCGAAGGTTGAGTTTGATTCGGTTCTCTTTAATGCCAATCCTTATAGAATTTTATCAGGCGGTCTTAGTTCAAGAGGAATTGAAATTATCTTTGAAGAGTTTAGAAAAAAACTCATGATTGAATGCACGGCCAAAAGTTTAAGACAGGCCTGTATTTTCAAGTGGCTCAAGCAAAAACATAAAGACTCACAAATAAAAGAATGGCTAGGCCTAGCTCCTAGCTATAATTTAAAAATGTACAAAGAGCATTTGAGCAACCACGCTCATGATGAGGGTTTCCTGGAAGAAGTCCATACGCACTTTGTTCGCAAAGGTCTCCACAGGAGGTAGGACCATGCGCTCTGTTATACTCGCCCTATTATTGCTACCAGGTTGTAGCGTTTTTATCGATAAAATCGCAGGTGACTTTGAAAAAGATCCAGTCGTAATGCTGGCCGATCTAAAACCTGAAACGAAAAAGTTTTTAGATAAAGCTTATGAGGGAATCAACCTAAATTGTCTTCATGACGTTCATGTTCATGCAGTTGGAAATGGATCAGGAGGAACGGGTAATTGGGTTAATCCAGATATGATGTCTTTGAGTCATCCTTATAAATTTCTTCAATATAAAGTCTATTTAAGTGCTTCGGGGTTAGAAGATTTAAAAGATGCTGACGAAAAGTATATGACAAGGCTGATTAAGCTCGCTCGCTCGGATAAACGCTACGGAAAATTACATCTCCTGGCCTTTGATAAGAATCACACGGAAGAGGGGGTAGAAGATCTCAAGCGCTCAACTTTTTATATTACAAATGAACATGTTTGGAATATGTATGAAAAATACCCGGATATTATTGTTCCAACAATCTCGGTACACCCTTATAGAAAAGACGCTATCCAAAGATTAGAAAAATGGGCTAAGAAAGGGGCTCGTTATATAAAATGGCTTCCTAATGCTCAACGAATCGATCCAGGTTCACCAAAACTAGATGATTATTATAAAGTGGTTAAGAAGTACGATATGGTTATTCTGTCTCACACAGGGGAAGAGAAGGCCGTAGATGGAGAGGATTTTCAAGAACTAGCAAACCCACTTAGATTTAGAAAACCCCTTGATATGGGTGTGAAAATAATCATGGCCCACGCCGCTTCACTAGGTCAGTGTAAAGATTTAGAGCAAGGTGGAAAGAAGTCTTGCTTTGATTTATTTTGGCGAGTTCTCAATGACAAAAAGTACGAGAAAAACCTATGGGGAGAGCTCTCTGGTATAACAATTCATACGAGAGTAGGTGCTCCCTCAGAGACATTACTAAATAACCCTCAAGTCCATCATAGACTTGTAAATGGCTCAGATTATCCCCTACCTGCTATTAATATCCTTTATAGAACTACTCAGTTTAAGAAACTTGGTTATATAACAACAGAAGAAAAAGAAATGCTCAATGAAATCTATGATTATAACCCTCTAATTTTTGACTTCGTCTTAAAAAGAAACCTAAAGCACCCACTAACTGGTAAAAAGTTTTTACCCAGTGCCTTTGAACTTCCTCCAGAACTTTGTAAGCAAAAATAGCTATGGATAAAAAAACTCTTCAAAGATATCAGCAGGCGGCTAAAGAGTTCATTGGAAAATATGAAGAAATTAAGCCAGGAAGGATCTATGAGCTTATTGCTGTCTTCTTTAAAAGAAAAAAACTGACCTTAGATATTGGCTGCGCTTCTGGCAGAGATCTCTCCTACTTAAAAGGCTCGGGTTTTATAGTAGAAGGACTAGATGCAGTTCCGGCCTTTGTCGATTACTGCAAAGCAAACCTATCTGATGTTCCTGTCTATTTGGATTCACTTCCAAAGCTAGAGAAAATTGAATCTAATAAATATGATAATGTCCTTCTTAGCGCCGTTTTCATGCATGTTCAAAAAGCTGACTTGGTTGAGGCCGTCACCAATGTTGTTCGCATCACAAAGCCTGGTGGAAGGATGATCTTTTCAGTAAGGAATGTTCAAGAAAATCTTGCTGAAACGAAAAAGAGAGAAAAGGACGGAAGGCTCTTTACACCAATTGATACTAAAAGATTTCAAGAAACTTTTAAGAATCAAGGTTGTAAGTTGATGTTTGAGGAAAGCCAAGATGACGATCTGGCCGATAAAGAGTGGAATAACTTTGTTTTTGAAAAAAGTATGTAGATGAAAAAATCGACCATCTAAAAGGTCTTCTGGAGTAAATATGAAGAATTTAATTACAACGCTGTTTCTACTATTCTTTGCAGCTAACCTCTATGCCAAAACAACTCCCTTAGATATTCTTCCTGGTTTATGGGAATACACTACTGATATGAGTAAGAATAAAATGATGCAGAATGCTCTCGCCAGTGTTCCTGAGGCTCAAAAAGAAATGGTTAAGAAAATGATGCAAAAAAATGCTCCAAAACCAGTTAAAAACTGTATGACTCAAGAAGAGCTTAATGATCCAGAGTCGCACTTTAGAAAAGGGGTAGCAAAAAATAAACAGATGAAAGACTGTAAAATGCTTATAACTAAGAGTACTAAAAAGAAGTTTATTGGAATGTTAAAATGCCCTGACAAAACAAAAACATTCAATATTGATGTAACTGTTATCAATAAGAAAGAAATGGACACGGTCATAAAAGGCGGTATGTTCGGTGAAATAAAATCAAAGGCTAAATGGTTAACTGCTAAGTGTAAATAAGCACTAGTTTCCGAAGAGGCCTCCTGGGAGGCCTAATTTCTTCCTACCTTCCTTCAAAAGCTTCTTCTTTGCTCTTCTCTTTAAACGCTTTTTTCTTGGTGCATTCTTCATCATTTCTTTTTTCTTTTCCTCAAAGCTCTTCTCATTCTTGGCAAAGTTTTTAACGAACTTGTTGTTTAGTAAGTTTCTTTTTTGTTCCTTTAAATTCTCTCGATTCTCTCGTAGCCCTTGAATCCGGCCTTTGATCCTTTTCTCTCTTTGAGCTAATTCTTTTCTTTTCTTAAGAAGTGCCCTCTTTTTCCTTGGATCATTTCTTCCCGATTTAAGGGCCCTTGCAGCTGCAGCGAGTTTTCTTTTATCTGCCTTTAGTTCTTTAGCCTGTTTAAGAATGGCCGCCCTTTCTTTTAAAAGATTTTCCCTTTTAGAAACAAGATCTTTTCTCTTTTGCATGAAAAGCTTTTTTCTCTTTAAGAACTCCATCCTTTTTGATTTTAGTTTCTTAACCTTTTCTAAATGACGGGAGCGAAACATGGCCCAACGCTTTTTCTTCTTGGCCCACTTTACTTTGTCACGGACCCAAGCCTTTCTTTTTTGCCTATGCTCTAATCTTTTAAGCTCCATGACCTTATTCATTTCGGAGTGGTCGACTTCTTTGTCATTCGCATTAAAGTTAAACTTATTTATCCAGTCGTGCCTCTGAGGTTTGTTAAATTCAGAACCATTCTCTAAATGTATTGAATGACCGGCCTCAATAGCCTCGGCCATATTCTTTTTTTCTTTGTGAGAGATCTCTACTTCCCCGCGATCGACAGCTAAGTCCATATGATTACTTTCTGGATCTAGACCGGCCATAAAACGAGTACCACGGACTCCAATAGCCACCGACTTTGTTTTCACATTAAAAACTGGGGCCCTAGATTTATTAATTACGTCTATGACCGCCCGGCCCCCTCGAAGAATAATATCTGAAGATCCAAGACTTTCCCCTTCAACATTTTCCACGACTCTTTCAATTTCAATCTCTGAATTGTGGTCCACCCGCATGGTAGATTTGTCGGGAAAGCGTACGATGGCCAAAGACTTGTCCTTGGTTCTAATGATGTCCCCTTCCGCAAGTTCCTGTCCCTTCTTTACCTCTCCGAAAAGTCCCCCCTCAGAAGAGAGATATACTTTACCTCTGGTGAAAAAAAGAATGGCCGCAAAGTCATGCTCTTTAGCAGCAAAGAGCAAGGAAGAATTAAATATTAGAATTAAAAAAAGAAACGATTTCACCTTTTAATTATAACGAATTACAAATTAAAAGATATATTCAAGTGAACTAAAAACCGTATCATTGGCCCTATAAGGGCTCCAGTATGATCTTTCTTTTGGAGCTCTTAAGAAGTCGGCACCGACGCCTACAGCAACATGTTTAGTGAACTTATAACGAGATTCAAACCTGGTTAAAATATCGCTAAGTACTAAATCCTGACGATAATTGGCGGAAAAGCTAAGCTTTCCAGTGGCCTTCCACCAAGTAGAAAAACCTACGGCGCGAACCCATTTAGGTTTCTTTGCAAATACATTTGTATTATTAGCATCGCCTCTTAAGAGTTCTATAAAGTTTGCACTTAGGCCCATATAACGATTTTTATCCCATGTAGCACTGGTCGTGAAAAAGCTGTCCGTCGTATATACTGGTTTAATTTTAAAGGCTTCAAATTCAAATGAACTATCTTCCCCGTGAACTGGATCAATTGTGTCCCAACTGGCCTTCACAGTGAAGTCTCCAAAACCTTGACTTATATTTAATCCATACATGGTGTGATGATTGATAAAAGGCTTCGCCCTAACTGAGGCCTGCTCCACTTCACTTTGCTCATAAAACCCGGTGGCATTTATACGAGGTAAGTTTTCTGGTTTATAAATTCCGTAAGCTGAAATAAAACCTTTATTCCAACGGTACCTTAAGCGAGACCCTAGGGATTGCTTAAAGATAAGTGAACTTATAGGAGGTCTGTCGAGGTTATAATAAACAGGGATATTCTGACCGCTAAAACGAACAAATTTTGCCGGTGGATTAGTCCATTCATTGGCCCCTGAAATCTTCCCATCTTCAATAGTAAAGGTTGGGTTAATTTGCGGAATATGCATTCCTGAGGCCAGTACAGCGAAGTCCACACGGTTCCATTTTTTATTAAAATGAACACCCATTAGGCCTTCTTGGTCATCATCCATAAGGTTGAATCCCTTCAAGGCATTAAGCTCACCAATTCCCCAAAATTTCTCATGAGGAGTCCAATCTAAGATCTTCCTTCCCACGGCCCATGAGGTGTTTCCTCTTACTCTAGAAATATAGGCTTCCTGAAGTGAGATTTGGCTCCCTTCGTTCTGAGGGAAGTATCTGGCGTGCATATTGGCAAAAGAATCAAAGCTGCTTCTCTTCTTGTCGTGCTTGTATTCAAAACTCAAGGCATTATCGCTGGCCCCTTCAAAGGCAGGAGTGTTTAAACGACCAAAATGTTCGTAACTAAGGATACCTTTGGACCAAGCCTCCATTACTGGAGCAAAAAACATCAGTAAAAAGGAGCATAAACAGCATTTTTTTCTCATACCGTATCTTAACCTAGAAATATGTTGTATTGCAGTGTTAAAATTAAAAATAGAGTAGATTATATAGACCCTTGAAAAAGGTAAGGATTATAGTTGACCAAGTGCATCATTCTCGGCACCATTTGCCGAACCGAAATGCGTCAAGTTTTCCGATTCAATCGGGACTTTGATTATTTCGATACAATAACAAATGTAGTGAATAGAACTCAAAGTGAGGGTCGATGAAAATCCTACGCATACTTTTGTTATTAGCATCAATAGTCCTAGTCCATTCTTGTGGTGATGAGCCTCTTGATGACCAGGGCGTCATGGATCTAAGCGATATTCAGCAGATTTGTGCCATCGATGCAAAACGCTTAGAAAAAATACTTGATGAAGATGTTTCAAGAGATATTCGCTGCCTTAATGAAAACCTAAATCAATTTGTTACTTTCGTAAAAAGAAAAGACCAACGCTATATTCATATTGATGAACTTAAAAAGTTTGTGACTCGCTTCTTTGCAGCTGATGTCGCAGAAAAAACTAACGATCTTTTAAAGTTCGTTTATATGCTTAATGAAATTCTCTTAAAGGACCCAAAGAACAACTTGGCCGTGGCCAATATTCCTCTACTCTTTGATATTTTTGAGGTGGTTAATCACCACGGCTCACTTATCAAAAACAGTTTTATGAAGTTCAGCGATGATGATGCAAAATATTGGGAAAACCGAAATCATCTAAACCAAGTTGTATCTAGTGCTTCAAGTGCCCTACTCGGAGTTATTACTCAAAGAGGATCAGTTGGTAAGTCACTTGATCTCATTTTCTTTCTAGAAGAATTAAAAACTATTCTAGGTCTTGATGATGATCAGATGAATATCCCTTTAATTGACTCTTACCTTTTCCTTAAGAAGCTAATTCTCGGTGGAGAAAAAAGAGTTATTACAGATAACGAACTCCAGTTACTTTTCACTAACCTTGGAGGAATGGTAACCCTTGGACTAGATGCCCTCTATGTTAAGCATAGAGACTTTAAGATTGCTGATGATGAGAATTATTTCTATTTGGATTTAATCAAAGAAGCTCAAACCTTTTTTCATCCACATGAGAATAATGAGTATATTTTTGAGTTTAAAGACCTATCAGATCTAATCGAAAAAGTTCTAGATAACGATTGGGAAATAGATAATTTCCAAGAGTCGATTGCTAACCTAAAAGTTAGGCTTATTGGCGGAGAACGGGACAAGTATACTTTTTCTGACGTTAAAGTACTCTTTGGCTGGGGACAAGAAGTTTTTGAAATGCTTTATTTTAATGACGTTACGTTCACCCATTACAAATCTAAAATGCAAAGCCCTAAGGTCATCGAAACGATTCGAAGACCTGATCTTCAAGAATATCAAATTTTCTCAAAAGACCGTCAAAAAGAGCTTTGGAATCAATTTGAATTAATCACTCTCCACTATCGTTACTTTCATGATGATGAGGGTTATCTTCATTACTTCAGAGAATTCAAAAGATTTAAAAAAGGTTTTAACTTCACTGCCCTACTACGCTATGCCCTTAAGAAAATTGTAGATGAGTATGGCCATGTACCTGAGGGTGAAAGAAGAAAGCATGTAAGTAAAGAAAACGTAGCCGTCGCCATAAAGGAAGTTGAAGGCGCTGCTAGAGAGATTGGTCTATGGCCAAAAGACTTTGATCGTTTTGTTAGAGAAGCGGTTGATGGATCTGATGTCTTTCAATATCAAGGCGATGGAAATGGCTACAGCAATGTTGAAGAGCTCACTGAATACGTAAGCGCCATTCTTTCAGCTAATAAACATGCCTCTTCAGTTCACGAGAAGCTCTTAAACTACTGTACTCCAATTGGAGAAGATCAAAATATTGAGCTTAACTGTTATAGAGAATACTTCTGGCATATCTTTTTTAATGAGCTTGGTAATCAAAAGTATTTCTCAAAACTATACGAATATATCCAAAGTGTTGGTATGGAAGAAGCACAGCAATATCTTCTTAATATGGAGAAGTACGCTAGAGAATTTCCGGATGAATCTCTTCCTCTTACCAAGGTCGATCTGAATAGACTCATGGTCGCCTTCTCTAACGTAGAAGCTATTTATATTCTCTATGATTATAATAATGACGGATGGCTAGATCGTAGAGAACTTGATATCGCCTACTTTAGGTTTGAAACCGTTATTATCAAAGTTGGAGAGCTAGAGCCAAAAACTTATAAGTATGGGCATTCAATCTTCCTATACTTAATCAAGAAGCTGGAGATCCCATCTGTGATTCAGATGGCCATATTCCACTACTTAACGCCTAAAAAGAAAATTAAGGGGACGCGCTTCAATATTGCCTCGATCCTCGCTTTCTTTATCGAGTAAGCGTAATTATAATGCCCTCATTCACAGGAGGGCATATGTCTGCATTTGAGACGCTTATTGTTAATGGAACTTTAATGACACCCGATGGACCAGTTTTAAAAGATCTGGCCCTTAATCATGGAAAAATCGCAGCGATTTTAGATCCAGGGCATGAGGAATTTGCTCCAACCATTATCGATGCAAAAGACTTACATGTTCTTCCGGGAATAATTGACTCTCAAGTTCACTTCAGGGAGCCGGGCCTTGAACATAAAGAAGATCTCCACACCGGCTCAAAAGCTGCTGTCCTTGGAGGTGTTACTACTTTTCTTGAAATGCCAAACACAAACCCGCCAACGGTAGATGCTGCTTCAATAGAATATAAAGTTAACCGCGCTAAAGAGACCAGCTATACCAACTTTGGTTTTTTTATGGGGGCCACAGAACATAACCTTGAGAACCTGCAGTCAGCTGTAGATGTAGAAGGCTGCTGTGGAATTAAAATTTTCCTTGGATCAAGTACTGGCTCACTTCTTCTTTATGATAAATTAAAATTAACTAGAATCTTTGAGTCTTGCTCTCTTCCAATCGCGCTCCATTCAGAAAATGAATTGATGTTAAGAGAAAGAGTAAATATTAAAAATGAAGCTAAAGATGTTCACGCTCATTATCATTGGCGTGATGTAGATACGGCCTTAAGTTCAACCCAAATGATTCTAGATCTGGCGAGAGAAACAGGGAAACGTGTTCACGTCCTTCATATTTCAACTAAAGAGGAAATGGAGCTTCTAGCAAAATACACTGATGTGGCCACGGTAGAAGTGACTCCACAGCATTTGACTTTAAGCGCTCCTGAAGACTATGACCGCCTTGGCACTTATGCCCAAATGAACCCTCCTATTAGAACTGTTGATCATAGAGATGGCCTATGGAAAGGTTTATCTAATGGTACTGTTGATGTGATCGGATCAGACCACGCTCCACATACTAAAGAAGAAAAGGATAAGGGTTATCCTCACTCTCCTAGTGGCATGCCTGGGGTACAGACGATTCTCAATATTATGCTCGATCACGTAAACGCAGGAAAATTAAAACTAGAAAAGCTTGTTGATCTTTTATCTCAAAGACCGGCCGAACTTTATTCTTTGAAAAATAAAGGAAAGCTTATGCTTGGGTACGATGCGGATATAACCATTGTTGATATGAATAAGACCCATGAGATTTCTGACGGTGAACAGGCCAGTAAATCCGGCTGGACTCCTTACAGAGGAAGAAAAATTAAAGGTATGGCAGTAATGACGATCGTCGGTGGAAATAAAGTTATGGATAATGGTGAGATAGTTGGCGAGCCAATGGGAAGGCCAATTTACCGATGAGATATTTAATAGCTCTACTTATTTTAAACTCATGTGCCTCAAGACCTCCTTGTAAAGGCCTTACTCATAACTGTAATAATGGTGATGGCGGTGCTTGCTATAAGCTTGGTACAGCAATCTTCAATACTCTAGGAGAAAAGAATAAGAATCCAGAGCTTACAAAAAAGAAAGCCGCCGATTGGATGAAAAAAGGATGCGACTTAGGACATGAAAAAAGTTGTTTTGAGTTCTCTCAATATCAAAAACATCAGCACCCAAAACCATGAAGCCAAGTAACCCAATTCTTATCTCGGTTCCTCATTCAGGAACGGATTTCCCTAGCGAAGTTCAAGAGTATTATAAAGATCATGTTTTAGATCACCCTGAAGACACGGACTGGTTTATTGGAAAGCTCTACGATTTTTCGGCTGAGCTAGAGATAGAAATGGTTCAGGCCCCCTACTCTAGGTACGTAATTGACCTAAACCGAGATCCAAAACAAGGCTCCCTCTATAAAGATGGAAGAAGTGAAACGTCCCTGGTTCCTTCCACAAACTTCCTAGGTGTTTCAATTTTAAAAAAAGAAATTCCTGAGACTGAAATCCAGAGAAGATTAAATCAGTACTACTGGCCTTATTATAAAACCTTAGAAGATAAATTAAAACTAAGAGTAGAGACTTTCGGAAAGGCTCTACTTTTTGATGCTCATTCTATAAAAAGAAATGTTCCCACCATAAGAAAAGAAGACTTTCCCGATATGATCCTTGGTAATGCAGACCAAACATCTGCCAAGAAGGAAATTATTGAGTTAGCCCTTTCTAAATTAAAAGCGGGACCTTTTGATGTAAATCATAATGACCCCTTTAAAGGTGGGCATATAACAAGGTATTTTGGAAGTCTTTCTACGGAAATTCAGGCCCTACAATTAGAAATGTCTCAAGATCTATATATGAACGAAGAAACCACTACTTATTCCAAAGAAAAAGCTAATAAGGTAAGAGGTGTTTTGGTAGAATTATTCAAAGCTTTGAAACAAGAATTGGATGCTTAAATGAAAACTTACCTTTTAAAAAAAGTACTACAAAAAGACGGCTGGCATAAGAATTCTTATATTACCGTCGATGATAATCAACTAATTTTAGAAATCTCTACAGAAAAACCAGAAGCTGAAGTATTCCCTTTGGAGGGATACCTTATCCCTGGTTTTAAGAATTCTCATTCCCATGCTTTTCAATATGCCATGGCCGGCTTAAATGAATCTATTCCCGATTCAGCAGATGGAGATGATTTTTGGTCTTGGCGAGAAAATATGTACTCTCTTGCTCTTTCGATATCACCTGAAGAGCTACAAGAAATTGCGACAAACCTTTATATGGAAATGCGTCGCCACGGATATAGTCATGTAGCTGAGTTTCACTATCTACACCATGATACGGAAGGACTTCCTTATAAGAATCCTGCCGAAATGAGTGAGCGCCTCATGGTTGCGGCAAACCAGGCTGGTCTTTCCCTCACTTTAATACCTATTTTTTATCAAATGGGTGGATTTAATTCAGACCCCAACGACCGACAACGGCGCTTTATCTGTAAAGATGTAGATAGTTATTTAGAATTGGTTGAAGAAATAAAGAAATCTGCCGAATCATTTGATAACGTTATCGTAGGGGCTGGTGTTCATTCACTCAGGGCCGTTAAAAGTGAAGATATAATACGTCTTTTTAAAAAGCTTCCAAGTGGTATCCCTAAGCATATTCATATAAGCGAACAAATTAAGGAAGTTCAGGACTGTGTCTCACATCTTGGACAAAGACCAGTGGAATGGCTTTGCGAGAATGTTAATTTAGATGAAGATTATCATCTCGTTCACTCCACTCATATAAATGAAGACGAGCTTAAAAAGATCATCGACTCTAAGGCGAATGTAATTCTTTGCCCAAGTACAGAGGCCAATCTTGGCGATGGTCTCTTTCCATTAAAAGATTTTCATCATGGTGGTGGAAGTTATTCAATTGGTACAGATTCTCATATTGGACTCTCCCCAATGGAAGAGCTTAGATGGATGGAATACGGAGTAAGGCTAATAGAAAGGAAGCGAAACCCTCTTTGTGGCCCCGGAGAAAATAGTGCTGAGCTTATCTTTCATAAAAGCCAAAAAGCAGGACTTATGGCCATGGGCCGAACCACTCAGGATTATTTTGAGGTTGGTCAAAAGTTTGGGGGGCTCCTTATTCAAGAAGATAACCCACTCTTTAAAGATAAGCCTGAAGAATCAATCCTAAGTACCTTAATTTACAGTGCTGGTCCCGAACATATAAAGTATATATAGCACTACAAAAGTTTGACATATCAAACTATGTCACTTATTTTCTTTCAAGATAAACAAAAGGAAGAAAATGAAATACTTAATCACTGCCCTATCACTTACCTTAATTACTAGCTGTGCTTCAAAGCCACTCCATAAAAATATAACTCCATATAAAGAAGTCGCTGAAAGGCTTGTTAAAAATAATAAGAATGGAGTCGGACCAGAGTCCCTTAAAAAAGATGCTATTGAACTTGTTGAATTAGCAAAACCAATTCTAATGGCCTACTCTGAGAAGAATCCTAAGTGTAAAGTTCTCTTAAATCATATCGTCTCTAAAAGTTCTTATATGCAAAATATTTCTCTATCGGAAATTGAAGATAAGTTTCACGATGGAAATGGACTTCCTAAAGCAGATGAAACTTGTTATGAGCCAAAAGAACTAATCGTTCATCCTTCAACTGTTGTGATTCTTTCAAAGAGTAAATTAAATAAGGAAAGCCGTGAACAAATCAATGATGAAATTGAAGAAGTTCTGGCCCACTTAGATATTTTTACTGAAGCTATGTAGATTTCTCTATTGAGATAATAACTGACTTAGAAGTCGGGGTCATACTCTTGTTCGCGTAGGAGTCTACGGGGATAAGAGGATTGGCCTCTGGAAAATAGGTGGCGACACATTTCCTTGGAATATCATAGGCCACAACAAAAAACCTTTCTACCCTTCGCTTCTTTCCATTGAATTCACTTTCTAAATCAACTTGAAGACCCTGTACTAAACCTTTTTCTTTCATATCCTCTTCGTTCATAAGAACAACACGCCTTCCAAGCTTTATTCCTCGGTAGCGATCTTCTAAACCATACACTGTAGTATTGAACTGATCATGAGTTCTTGTGGTCATCATCATGAATTTTCCTTCTGGAACTTCATCCTTAGGAAGCGGGTGAACAAAAAAGTTGGCCTTGCCATTTTCAGTTTCAAAAGTTCGGCTGTCTCTAGGGGGATTAGGTAAGGAAAAACCCCCAGGCTCTCTTACCTTTTTGTTATAGCCTTCAAAACCTGGGATAGTGGCGCCGATCATTTCACGAACTTCATCGTAATTCATCTTTAGATCATCCCACTTTACAAAATCATCAGGAAATAATTCCTTGGCCAAAAGACAAACTATTTCTGGTTCGCTTTTTAAAAAGTTTGAGGCCGGTGAGAGATGACCAATGGATTTATGAACTATCCCCATTGAGTTTTCAACTGTCACAAATTGACCTAAATCCCTTTCTGTTCTTCCGAGACATGGAAGAATAATCGCCCGTTTTCCAGTAACAAGATGTGAACGATTAAGTTTTGTTGAAACTTGAACTGTTAAATTAGTTTTAGATAAGGCCTTGGCCGTATACTCAGTATCTGGAGTAGCGCTTAAGAAATTTCCACCCATGGCAAAGAAGACTTTTCCCTTTCCAGCGTGCATGGCCTCTATGGCCTGAACCACATTATAACCGTGTTCACGGGGAGCCTTCATTTTAAAGTTTTCATCTAGTTTTTTTAAGAAGGGTTCCTTGGGGGCTTCCCAAATTCCCATTGTACGATCGCCTTGAACATTGGAGTGTCCACGAACGGGACAAGCTCCGGCGCCGGGTTTTCCCATGGCGCCTTTAAGAAGTAGTAAGTTTAAGACTTCTTGGATGTTTCCGACGGCGTTTCGGTGTTGCGTGAGCCCCATCGCCCAGCAGCCGATAACGGTCTTACTTTTCGCAATGATTGTAGCGGCTTTAAGGATTTCGCTCTTAGAGACGCCGGCTGATTCGACAATTGAATCCCAACTTTGCTTTTTAAGATCTTCGATGACTTCATGACTACCTTCCGTATATTTAGCTATAAATTCGTGGTCTAGTACTTTCCCAGGTGCTTTCTCTTCGGCTTCTAGAAGCCCTTTCATAAGCCCTTTTGTCACTGCAACGTCGCCATTTATGCGAATTTGAAGCAACTGGGTGGTTAGTTTTGTACCACCTCCTAGGAGTAAATGCACATCCTTGGGATGTATAAATCTATCAGTTCCCACCTCTTTTAGGGGGTTTATTGTAATAATTTTAGCCCCGCGTCTCGCAGCTGACTGAAGACTAGTCAACATTCGGGGGTGATTTGTCCCGGGATTTTGCCCCCAGATGATAATACAGTCCGCACTATCGAAATCTTCAAGGGTTACGGTCCCTTTTCCGATGCCAATGGCCTCTCCCATGGCAATACCACTGGATTCATGGCACATATTCGAGCAATCCGGCAGATTATTGGTCCCAAATTTTCGAATCATTAGCTGGTACAGAAAAGCCGCTTCATTGGAGGTTCGCCCGCTTGTGTAAAAGATAGCCTCATTTGGATCGTCTAGGGCCTTAAGCTCACTAGCAATTTCCTTAAAGGCCTGATCCCAGGAGATCATTTCATAGTTGGAGCTCCCCTCTTTTAGGATCATAGGATGAGTTAGCCTTCCCTGTTGACCTAGCCAGTAGTCCGACTTTTTGGCTAAATCGTTTACAGAGTATTCACTAAAAAAACTTGAAGTGATCTTGGCCTTAGTGGCCTCTTCTGCGATGGCCTTCGCTCCATTTTCACAAAACTCTGCCACTGATCTATTTTTAGGTTCCGGCCAAGCGCAACCAGGACAATCAAAGCCATCGGTTTGATTGATCTTCATTAGACTTGAAAGAGATCTTAAGGGTCCTACTTTTTTAAAGGTATGAGACATGCTCGATAAGACCGCAGGAATGCCCCCGGCCTTAGTGCTTTTTTCACCAACATCAATGTCGTCCGGCGTCTCTTCCGGGGTTTTCCATTTCATAGATTCGAACTCTATCGCTGCCTGAGTAGACATTCATTTTACCCGCGCGAAGAAATCCCACAAGGGTTATATTACAGTTTTTTGCTAGTTCTATGGCCAAGCTACTAGGAGCGCCAATGGCACCGATAACAGAAATACCAGCCATCGCCGCTTTTTGAATAAGCTCAAAGCTTGCTCTTCCACTTAATAAAAGAACTTTAGACTTAAGAGGAAGCTCTAGTCTTTCTCTTAGACAGGCACCGATTAGTTTATCAAGTCCATTATGCCTTCCCACATCTTCTCTAATATGAGTAAGTCTTCCACTAATATCAAAAAGAGCTGAACCATGAAGTCCGCCAGTTTGTTCAAAGATTCTCTGAGATTCTTTTAAGGCCTTTGGTAATTTATAGAGAAACTCCTGAGAGATTTCTATAGAGCTTTCTATATTATCAATATAAGGGTTTTGGGCCTTAAGAGCTTCAATACTTGTCTTTCCGCAGACACCACATGAAGAGCTTGTGTAAAAATGTCTATCGAGAGTTGGCATATTTACTTTAACGCCTTTTTTCAAACTAACTTTAACAATATTACCTTTACCACCAGGGCAATGAGTAAACTCCTCAACATCATCTAAAGAATAAATGATTCCTTCGGTAAATAAGAAGCCTAGGGCCAAATCAAAGTCGGCACCTGGAGTTCGCATGGTGATAGAGATTGTTTTTTCAACGGGGCTATAATGCATCCCTCTTTCTTTAAAAAAACGAAGACGAATCTCAAGTGGTTCTTCCACTGCAATATGATCAACCAGGTTTACTGGTTTAGAACCGGTTAATCTAAGAATAGGATGCTCTATTGTCTGCGCCATAGGGGAGAAATTTTACGCTGAACTAAGGAACTAAGTAAACAATGCCGCCCTTAGAAACACTACGCCCCTTGTCATCGACTAGTTTAACTCTGTGATATCCCGGGCCTACCAATAGCCGCGGTCCCTTCCCCATTTGGAAGGGTTAAGATTTTTCTTTGAAAAGTTCTTCATTACGAAGAATGAACTGACCATTTCATCTTTTGAATATACCCTGCCGAAGAATCCCTTTTTGCCCGGTATCTTCACTAAATGAACAACCCTATTGACTGAAAAACTTCCAGAACCATTGTCACCTGTAGAAAGAATCATTCCTCTGCAAGGCCCTTTACCTGTATTTGAATGGCCACTAGGATGTGAAGCGCTGTAAGTAGCCCCAAGAGTTAACCCGATATTGCTTGATTTAGAAAAGACCAACCGAACCTTATTATTTTCACTCTCACTATGCTGACCAATACTTATTTTTATATAACCTTGCTCTCCTGATCTCGTTCTAAAGATTCCTTCATGAGTTCCTTCGTAAGCCTCAGTAAAATTTTTTGCAAACCCCTGAGTCTTTCCGGAATAAACATTCTCGGTCCAAAGTTCGGAGTAAATATCGAAAGGAAAAAGGGATTCAGGCCTTCGACTAAAGCGTTTGAAGATATTATCTTCAAAGTTAATGAATTTTCTTTTTTGCTCGTCAGTTTTAAGTTTTGGTTTCTTATTAAGTCCACCATAAGTTTGTTTACAAGTTTTAAGCTGTGACTCAAGCTTTCGCCTTAACTCATCGCTGCCATCATTTAGATAAACTTCTGGACCAGTACTTTTTGGAAGAGAAGGACAAAGTGTCATTACTTCTTGCATATACTTTTCATAAGACTTTGGGTTCACTACAAGGGCCTGTTCTTGGTCAGTAAGTTTTATCCCTAGGTTGGCCATGAATAGGAGGATCACTTTCTCCATAATCTCGTCACTAATTTCTAGTCGTTTGGCTGGATCTTTTTCAACGAGATACTTAGTGATGATTTTTTCTTTAATTTCAATCGCTTCTATTGGGTCTTCACTATTTGTAACGACGACTTCTATATTATTAACTTCCTCGGGACCGATAAAATGCGAGACAGAAAAACCGATCCCAATACTAATCGTGCATAATAAAAATATAATTTTTTTACTCACAGAATCTTCGAATGTTTTAAGTTAATCTCAAGTGGCCTCATCTCACGATGAAAATTTTCATTCACCCATGATTGAATTAATTGATGTAGCTCTTCTAAACTATCGGCTTCAAGGTCAATAAGTTCATTCTCACCTATGGCCTGAAAACCTCCCTGTGTTACAAATTCTTTAATATGTACTACGAGGATTCTTGCCTTTGGTCTATGGGCATTTCTGAAGATAAAAAGCCAATGAGATCCAGCTCCTATTAAGACAAAGATATGAAAGATTTCGTGAGGACCAATCACTCCGGACCAAAGAACCGGCCAACGGGTAAACTCCATCACGGCCCCTAGTGAATAGGCGACGCCGCCAATACCAATTAGACGGTACTTCTTTTCTGGATAGTATTTTTTAAACATCCAAATCGAGATGACTCCCACCCAACCCAAAAATAAGAAGAAACTTAGTACTAACCATTCAGGAATATTTTCAAAGAAAACCATCTCAAGAGTGAGACCGGTTATGGCCATGATCCAGACAGGTAGCAAGACTCCCCATCTCTTCACCCCTCGAAACAAAATAATATGCATAGGTGTAAAAGTTCCGGCGATTAGGATCCAAATACCTGCGTGGTCAAGATGACGTAAAACATGACGAGGCATATAACCTGGTTCCAAAAGATGGTAGACACCGCTCATAGAAAAAAGGAAAACAAGACTAAAGGAATAAATACCAAGCCCAAACTGGCGCTTCGCATTTCCTCTTCCTTTAGCCCCTAAATAGAAGCCACCTATTAAAAAGAAAACGGCCCCTAAGAGGTGTGTAATACTACTAAATGGTTCGCTAAATCCGGGAATCGGCGTAATTTCCATGGGGGAAATTATAGCCCCCTACTCTTGGTTACGGCTATCTTTTGAGGTTAAAGAATTTTGACATCATTTCCGCAGCGCATACACCATGATCAACAATCCATTTCTGTGGCTCACCGCAACCAGAGCGCGTGTCAATCGGCTGGCCATGGCCCATACCCTTAAGATAAACAGTCTCAACGACTGAGTGTCCTTTTTGATTGCGATACCCCTTGTGAACAAGGAGCTTATCCTCACTTATCAAAAACTCTTTGTTAGCATTATGTACTGCAGTCCATTGTTTTTTAAGTTCATTGGCATTTTTGTCGTAAACATAAGGATCAGCAGTTCCATGAAAGATCATAATTTTAGGAAACTTACCCTTATAATTTCTTGATGATCGTCTTACGTATTCGGCCCAAGTCTTTGGACTTCTTGTTTTAGATTTCATACAAGCAAGCCCATTATAAACATCCATTGCACATCCGTGAGGAATCCCTGCAATAACCCCTGCACCTTTAAAAACTTCTGGGTAGTTGGCAACGATTGAAATGGCCATGGCACCGCCGGCCGAAAGGCCAGAAATATAAACTTCAGACTTTGAAGCAATTCTCTTTTTTTGAAGAAACTTAATCATCTCTATAATGCTTGATCCTTCACCTTTACCTCGGTCCACATCCCAAGGTTGAAACCAGTTAAAACAAGAAATTGAATTATTGCTATTGCTCTGCTGAGGGAGCAATAGAACGGCACCCGTTTTTTCAGCAATATTGATAAAACCAATTTCATCATCGTAATCACTTGAGCCTTGTGAACAGCCATGAAGTAAAACTAAAAGTGGAGCTGCTGCATTGGCATTCTTAGGAACATAGGTGAACATCTTTAGGTTCCCTTCATTCTTTCCAAAGTCTTTTTCTTCAAAAAGACTGGCAAAAACAGGGTTGGCAAAAAGAAACGCAATGATCAGGAGTAGTGTGATTTTCATAGAAGGTCATTCAACCATAAGCGTCTAAGATTTACAACATTATGCATTACAATATTAGGTCTAGCTAAATTCGTAGCTAGACCCATAAAGTTTAATCTAATTAAAAGGTTTTAAGCGATGGTAATCAGGGCAATATAAAATAAGAACAAACAAAATAAGATCGTATCTTTTCCATTGTTTTCCATTAGATTCCTCCGAGTTTGGTTTTACTCACTTGTGCTAAAGCACTAGGAGCAAAAAGCCTGTTAAAAAAATCCAGAGGCCTTGGACTAGTAAAAAAGCGTAAAGGCCTGAACTTAAATCTTTCTCTAAGAGTTCTCGGCGGAATAAAGCTCCCGTTTATCTCGAGAGTTTTTAACCAGGTTTTTGAAATTAAAACTGTGTGGCTGCTACTGTAATTTCTAGAGTTCATCCTATCCTCCGATTTAAAAGAGAGAGGCATATCTCTCTTTTGCGAATCCTTTCTTTGTCGGTTCCTAGAAGAGCAAAGCGAGAAAGGCCCAATCTCAAAGCAGACTGAATCTTCTGGCTACGAAGAGGGATTATTAAGCCAGACTCTCCCGCCGACTTATCGCTCCTTCCTCGCTTCGCCTTTTCTAAGTATTTTTCTACTGTGGCCAGGTCCCCAGTAGCTTCTAAAAAGTGTGTGTGTAGTGCATTCATGAGTTGGTCCCCAAATTTTCCAACCCCTCTTCAAAATCCATAGTACGTAAGTTTTGCGTAAGTGCAATAAGTTTTTGCGTAACTTTTGCGTAAGTAGAATAATTATAGATACTTAGGGCCTAGAAATAGGCCTGTACTTGAGCTTTTGGCCTTAGTTTCTTTTCGGTTGAATCATACTGTCCACCTAGTTCGAGAACCCCTTGGGCCCATAGATGAAGACTAAGTTTTGAATCTAAAAGTAGTTTTTTACCTGAAGACTTAGACGGTAGATATTCAGAATTAAAAATAATGAGAAGTTTTCTATTTAAAGATTTTTTAAAACCAAGCTTAAGGAGGCTCTCAATCTTTTTCTTTCCTGATCCCGTGTCGGTATAGACTTTGACCTCGGGGATAGTGAAGAATTGCCATGA
>JAIBDQ010000103.1 GCA_024686135.1 Halobacteriovorax sp.
ACTTGATATTGCAGAAAAAAGATTACCCCAAGATGGTAGAATCCCTCTAAAGATGGCCGGTAAGGATGTTGATATTAGACTTTCAACTGTTCCCGTACAAACTGGTGAACGAATAGTCATGAGGGTTCTAGAGAAGTCCTCAAAAGTTTTAAGACTAGAAGACCTTGGTTTTCATGGTAGAACTCTACAATCTATGGACGACCTCGTTAAAAGAAAGCATGGGGTTCTCTACGTTTCCGGTCCAACAGGTTCTGGTAAAACAACGACTCTCTTTGCTTGCTTAGATAGGATTAACTCTCCCGATAAAATGATTATTACCGTTGAAGACCCAGTGGAATACGAGATTCCTGGTGTTAGCCAGATTCAAGTTAATCATAAAATCGATCTCTCTTTTGCCCGTGCCTTACGTTCAATCGTTCGTCAGGATCCGGATGTTATTATGGTTGGAGAGACCCGGGATTTAGAAACGGCCCAAATGGCGATTGAAGCATCTCTTACCGGTCACTTTGTTTTATCTACCATTCACACCAATGATGCTTCTTCAGCTCCCAACAGGCTGATTGATATGGGAGTTCAACCTTTTTTAATTGCCTCTTCACTTGTGGGAGTTATGGCCCAAAGACTTATTCAAACTCTTTGCCCTGCTTGTAAAGTTCCCCACGAAATTACAAAAGAAGAAATGGATGATGTTGATATCGATAACATTCCTAGTGATGCCACCGTTTTTAAAGCGGAAGGTTGCCCAAAATGTAATTACCGCGGGTACGACAGCCGAACAACCGTGTCAGAACTCTTATTGATCACGGATGCCATTCGTCCTCTAATTTTAAAGAAGTCAGATGCTGCCAGCGTAAAAAAGGTGGCGATAGCCGAAGGCATGACAACTTTACGTCAAGATTGTTTATATAAAGTTTTCAAAGGAATTACTTCTGTAGATGAAATGGTTCGTGTAATTAGTGAAGATGAAAGTGACTCTATGGAGGAGTAAATAGTTTCTTATGGCCATGTACAGTTACAAAGGTCTTGATAAGACCGGAAAAGAAATTAAAAACAGTATTTCTGCTGAAACCTTAAGCCAAGCTAAATCTAAGCTTCGCTCCAGCGGTATCATGCTCATCGATATTAAAGCTCAAAAATCTGATAAACAAAAGAAAGGCCAGCTCACTTTCGGTGGTGGAATTAATACTGAAGACCTATCACTAATGACCAGGCAGCTCGCTACTCTTGTTAAGGCTAAAATACAAATTGTTGAAGCTTTCTCTGCATTAATTGATCAGTCAGAGAACCCTAAACTTAAAGTTATTTTGTCTGAAATTAGGCAGAAGGTTAATGAAGGAACCAGCATGGCCCAGGCCCTAGCTGACTACCCAAAAGTCTTTAATAACGTTTACGTCAATATGGTAGAGGCCGGAGAGGCCTCTGGGAACCTCGAAGTTGTTCTGCTAAGACTTGCAGACTTTACTGAGGCCCAAGTTAAGTTAAAAAGAAAAATTAAAGGGGCCATGATGTATCCGGTCCTAATGGCTTCAATGGGTGCGCTTATGATGAGTGCCATCTTTATTTTTGTTATTCCGAAAATTACTAAAATCTTTATCTCAATGAAAAAAGAGCTCCCCTTACCCACAAAAATTTGTATTTGGATCTCAGACTTTCTACAGAACTGGTGGTGGGCCATTCCAATAGGGATCTTTTTGATCTATTGGCTCTTTAATAAATGGAAAGCAAGTCCTAAAGGTGAATCCACCTGGCATGCCATTGTTTTAAAATTACCAATCGCAGGAAAACTTGTGCAGATGATTAATGTCAGCCGTTTTTCCTCAACTTTAGCTACCCTTCTTGATTCAGGTGTACCAATTCTCTCAGCTATGCGTATCGTCAAAAACCTTATCGGAAATGTGCATATGCAAAATGCTGTGGAGCTTGCCCGATCAAACATACAAGAAGGAGCTTCTATGACCCCTCCACTAGTGGAGTCCGGTCATTTTCCAACCATGGTTACCCATATGATTAAACTTGGTGAAAGCTCTGGTGAAATTGAACCTATGCTTCGTATCGTTGCAGAAAATTACGAAGACCAAGTTGAAGCTAATCTTAGTGGACTAACATCTACCCTAGAACCTATAATGATAGTCGGAATGGGGATAGCTGTTGCCTTTATTGTATTTTCCGTCGTCATACCTATGATGGAACTAAATACACTTAGTTAGTTCACAGCTATTTAACATTATCGTGACAAACATCGTCATACTTGTAGTAAGTTAGCAGTAAGGAGTTAATCGTAATGAATGAAGTCAAAACAATAACTAGAAATGAAATCATTAAAAGTAGCGTAAAGAGTCAGGCTGGTTTCTCCCTTGTAGAAATCTTAGTCGCCTTAACCCTACTTGGTTTAGTTGGTACTTTTGTTGTGGGTAAGATCTTTGATACTTTTGAAGAAGGTAGAGTTAAGACGGCGAGCATTCAAATGAGCTCTTTTGCCGGACAACTTCAAGAGTTTAGAAGAAAATGTAACTTCTATCCAGATACGAGCCAGGGTCTAGATGCCCTTATCTCAGCTCCAGGCGGAAGAGAGTGTAAGAACTATCCACCTAATGGGTTTATTGGCGGACAAGAAATGATTCCTGCTGATCCTTGGGACATGGAATATGTTTACGAATCAGATGGAAAGAAGTTCACAATAAAGTCTTTCGGTGCTGATGGAGAAGAAGGTGGTGAAGGATACGCAGCGGACCTTCATTACCCAAAAAAGAAAAAATAGGAATCTATGTTTAAGTTAGCTACCAAAAATCAAAGAGGCTTTACTCTTATCGAAATTTTGGTAGCTATCACTATAATAGGTCTAGTTCTAGGCGTATCAATCAATACATTTACAAGTAATACTAGCCATATAGATGAAGCAGTCAGTGATGTTGAGAGAGCTATTAGATATAGCGTTGATGAAGCGGCTCTTAGAAACTCAATCATTAGAACAAGATTTTATTTAGATGGAAAACCTCAGAAAATGTCTGTGGAATACGGTCCAGACGACTCATTTGTTATTCCCATAAGCCAAATCGAACCAGCCGACACCTCTGTTCTCAAAGAAGAAGAAAATAAAAAGAAAAATAAAGAGTTTGATAAGAAGTTCAACCGTGTCCCAGAATTCAATGATGGCCCTCGTAATATTCATGAGTCCGTTAGAATTATAGGCGTAGGATCTTCCCTCTCAGGACTTCTTTACTTAGAAGGACAGGCCTCTATCTATACTTACCCATCTGGCGAGAAAGATGGTGGTATAATTATTCTAGGAGATGACTCAATTGTTACGGCCGTTAGTTTTGATCCTTTCTTACTTGGGTTTAAGTACGAAAGACGACTTATAGAACCCGATATTCTTTATGAAGAACTTGAAGCCGAGCAAGATAAGATTGCTCAGGAGATATTTGAAACTTGGATAAAAAAATAATTAAAAGTGAGTCTGGCCTAACTTTAGTGGAAGTTATGGTGGCACTACTTATCTTTTCATTTTTCATTGTGGCTTTTGTTATTACAAATGGTGCCAACCTAACTTATTCAAAAAACTTTAAAGACGAACTCAAGCTAAGAGATTTAGCAGTGGGTGTAATTAACGAAACTATCATTAATCCTCCTGAACTAACCGAAGGACTTGTTTTGAGTCCAGAAACGAAAAAGTTTGAAAATGAAAAAGACTATTCCTACACAATTACTTGGAAGAAGTTTGAGCTACCGGATTATACCAAAATGATGGGTGAAGAAAATAGTGATGACCCAAGACAGGCCTTCCAAAAGAAAGTTTTCGAGCAAGTTAAAGAAAATATGGAAAAGATGGTTTGGCAGCTTGCTGTTGAAGTCAAAAGCGAAAATACAAATATGACATATCGCTTGGCCACTTGGGTCTACAATGAAAAAGCAAAGGTAACCCTTACAGGTTTTTAATGAATAATAATAAAGGCTTCACACTTTTAGAGATTATGATTGCCACTGGTATTCTGGCTTTTTTAAGCCTCGGTATTAACTCAATCGTTTCATCTACAGCAGACACTAAAGATGAAGTGACAAAAGAAGACCGCGCCTATTTGCAAGTCTACACAGCACTCAACCGAATGGAAGTGGATATAACTCAAATCTATTCCCCTCTTTATTTTACGGTAAGAGAAAAAACTCTCGACCAACTTGAGGGAGAGGCCAGAGCCGCAGGATCTTCATTTAATCGGGATACTTACGATAATCCAGGTCTTTCTTATCAAGGAAGCGAGAAATATCCCGCAATAAGTAGAACAGGTGAGCCCATTGGTGCCATCGTCAATGATGATAAAAGTACTTTGATATTTTCGACGATGAGTAACAGAAGAAAGCTTCAAGATAGTAAAGAGTCTCGGTTTGCGTGGGTTAAATACTCTCTTGGAAGCATTTCAAAAGATGAAGACTTAAAGGGAGATGATCTAGTTAGAAACTTTACGGCCATTGATCCTTATTCAAAGGAATTTGACTGGGAAAGTACCGAGAGCCAAGTGCTTCTTCAAAATGTAAAATCATTAACCTTTGAGTTTTTTGATAAAGAAAAAGAGAAATGGGTAGATAAAATTAGTGAAACTGGATTAGACAAAGATACTCCAAGGGCAGTTAAAGTTAAACTTGTTTGGATTAATGATAGTGAAAATGAAATTGAATTCGAGAGAGTCTTTAGACCTCTTTGGCCATACTTTGATACACTTGACGATGAGAAAGAAAGACAAAAGGCTCTTAAAGGTGACGGTCAAGATGCCGGTGGCAAAGGTGGATTAGGAGGCGATGATAAAGATGAATAGCCTCAAAAAAATCCTTAATAACCAAAGTGGGATTGCCCTTCTTATGGTGATGGCAGCCTTAACACTGATGAGTGTTATGTTGGCCGACTTTACCTTCGAAACCAATCTAAACAAGATAAAGGCCTATAATCAGATTGAAAAAGATCAGGCAAGAATGAATGCGGAAGCGGGTCTGCGCTTTGCTATAGCCAAATTAAAACTCTACCAAGAAGGTAGAAATTATATTGAAAAGACCGAGAGCCTTAAAGGTGTTGTCAACGCCAGTGATATTGAAAGTATTGTTACAATGCCCTTTGTTTTCCCAGTACCGGCGGCCCTTGGGAAAGACTTGCAGGCCCGAACGGCCATTGAGGAGTTTACCAAAAGCGCTCTCTTACAAGGAAATCTACAACTAACGATTTCACCCGTTGCTGGTTTTTTAAATCCCAATAATATGAGGGTTAAAAAATCAAAAGATGGAGATGATAGAGATCAAGACAGAGATCAAGACACAGATTCTGAAGATGGTAAGAAAAAAATCCCACCCCAAGCCTATATAGAAAATAAATTAGTTGAAACTTTTACGAAAGCATTTGAAGGAAAAAGAGAAGAAGATGACGAGTTTGATAACCTCTATGGAAACTTAGAACCGAAGCTTCTTATTAAAGAACTTAAATACTACGTAAATTCTCCCGATAATTTTACTGATCCTGAGAGAAGTGAAATAGAACTGCTTTATCAAAAAGCCGAAGTTTCACCAAAACATGCTCCCATGACCTCAATAGATGAGATGTATTTACTTGAAGGATGGAGTGATGCCTTGGTTGATCTAATTAAAGATAAACTCGCCACTCATCAAGTAACGATTATTCCAGTAAATAAACTTACTGATGACCAACTTGAAATTCTTTTTCCTAATATTACAGATGAACAAAAAGAGGAATTCTTTAAGTACCGTGATGGGGATCAAGAAACCGGTGATCCACCTAAAGAGTTTAAGAATGCTGCTGAGTTCAAGGCCGTAATCGTCAACACCCTAGGAGTTGTTCAAGATAATGAATATGAGGAAAGGGCCAAAGAGTTTGAAAATGCAGGACTCAAGATTGGTGTTGCTGGAAAACTCTACAAAGTTGAGAGCGTAGGTGAATATAACCGCGCTAAGTACAGAATCGTAGCTTTTGTAGACCTACCTATTAAGCCAGACCCAGTTAAGAAAGAGGAAAAAAAGAAAGAAGATGAAGAAAACCTAACTGATGAAGAAAGGGAAAGATTAGAGCGCGAAAGAGCTGAAGCCGAAAAAGAAAAAGAAGAAAAAGAAGAGAAGAAGAAGGCCCCGCCCCTTCAATTAATGGCCCCAAGGGTGATTGAAATTAGACTCAATTAATTAACCAAGCATATCGCTCAAGATAGAAGATAAAGTACCCAAATTTAATGCTCTGAGGTAGAATAAGACTATGAATTTGTTGGCCATAGACCTCGGCTCATACGCCGTAAAATATGCTTTTTGTAGCTTTGAAAAGAAGAGAATGGTTGTTCATTCTCATGGGATCGTTGTTATAGATGAAGTTCGTAAAGATCTTCCAGAAGATACTTCTATCGAGACCATCCAATTAGAAATCGCAAAAAGGTTTATCGAAGATTTTCCAGACGCAAAAATAATTACTCATGTTCCAGTTGAATTAGTTACAACAAGGTATATCTCTCTTCCAGTAATTAATAAAAAGAAAGCTGAACAAATGATTCCCTTCCAATTAGATGAGAATCTCCCCTACCCTATTTCAGAAGCACATTATAGTTCTTATATTCAAAAAGTTGATAATAAGTCTGAGGCTCAGGTTTCAATCTCTCCTTTAGAGGGCTTTGAACATTTGTATAATAAAATGCAAGAAAAAGAGATGCTACCTCACCTTATGGCCTCTGAACTTGCTTATACTCAAGCTTATGCGGAACAAAGCCCTTTTTCTGGGTCTTATGCAATCTTTGATATTGGACACCAATACACCAAGGGATACTTTGTTCATAATAAAAATGTCATTTCTAATCATGTTTCTTATATCGCTGGTTCAGTCATAGATGAAGTTATTGCAGAAACTTATGAAATCTCACCTTCTGAAGCCATCACTTATAAACATCAAAACTGTTTTTTGTTAACTGAATCCCAATACAATACTGTAAATAAAGATCAAAAAGAATTTGCGCTACTTATGAAACAAATCTTTGCTCCAATGCTTCAAGATATGAAACGTTGGGAGTTAGGTTTTAGAGTTAAGTATGGGCGTCCTGTAGATAGAATCTTTGTAACAGGTGGAACAAGTAATATTAGTAATATTACAAACTTTTTAAGCTTAGAGCTCGGTATAAAAGTTGAACACCTACCCGAACCTCATGACTTTGTTGTCGACGAAGACACAATAGCGGAAGCCGGGAACCTGCTCTCTTCTTCCTTTACAATGCTTGCCTCTCAAAGAGCTAAAGCTTCCCCAGCAAATATGTTGATGGGAAGATTTAGCGGAAGTGCCACGGCCAGCCTACCACTTCATTCAACATCTTTTATTTTATCTAGGGCCTTGATTCTTCTTCTTGTCATTTCAACCCTTATTGGAGCTGAAAAACTATTCTTTTTAAATAGTGAAGAGAAAAAGCTAAATTCTAAAATACAAAAGCTTCTAAAGAATAAGTCTCTTGCGCTAACCTCTAGCGATAGAAGATTATATAAAAGAAAACCAGAGCTACTTCTTAAAAAAATTAAAGCTAAAACTAAGCAGGTTGAAAAAGAAGTTGAAACCATTAAGCAGGCCCTAAAAGTAAATGCGTTAAAGCCGCTCGGTGAAATTCATTCTTATCTTTCTAAGAATGATAATATTCATATGACTTTTTATGAGTCTATCGATAAAAATATAAAAACCCGCTTCGAAAGTAATAATGCCGATGAAATTACGACACTAGCCAGTATTTTAAACGGATTAGCACTTAAAAATAAGAAGGTTGTACACAAACAAGGCAGAAATTTTTTAACGATGACTTTCGATGAGGATTCGAAATAATGACTGAAAAGAAACCTATATTTAGAGCTGTCGATGAGTTTGTATTTAAGCAGATTGATAATTTAAAAAATAGTCAGCCTTATTCAGATGCCATGAGGCAATTAAACAGCCTACCCGACTTTCAACTTAAATTAGTTAATCAAATATCGACATTAGTACTTGTTTCAGTACCCCTTATTATTTTTATTGTTTTAGTCATCATTAATATAAATTTCAATTCGTCGTTAGAAATGAAAAGAAATATCCTATCTGAAATCAATAATCATTCAGCGGCTCAAAAAAAGCTTCAGTCTCTAGGTAGAAATATTATCTCCGGAGCTGGGCTAGAGAACAAAGGGGCTTTTAGTCGTCAAATCGTCAATTCGATTTCCACGGCCGGAGGTTCTAAATCAGCAATAAGAATACTAGATTTTGAGTCAACTCCAAAAGATGGAATAGTAAAGGCCAGTGGCGTAGTGAGATTTTCAAAGCTGAGCACGCAAGTACTGTCTTCTTTTCTAGGTGACTTAGTTGATAGAAATAAATTCAGAGTTTCTAATCTTTTAGTAAAGAAAAATATCAAAGAAAATACAGTCAACGGGCAAGTTGAGCTTCATCACTACGGAAGAGCACCAGAAGCCAAGTAATAGGATTAAAATCTCCATGGAGAAACAAGAAAAAGTTAGCGAAAATCAATTGGCCCAGGGAATTTACTTGTCTGGAACTCCAGTTTTTAAGCTTAGTGCTGCCGCCGTCCTCATTATGGCCGTAGCTTTCTTTATGAATTTTCCTTTTGAAGAAAAAGTTAAGAGCTCGATTGTTGCCGCCATCAAAAAGAATAAGTCTTGTCCCATATCTTATACCAACTTAGACTTAAACTTTTTTTTACAACCAACTCTAAATTTTAAGAATATGAATATTCCTGGTGCCTGTTTAGGAAATAGGCGCTCACCTAGTCTTGAGTTTGATAAACTAAATATCGTCTTAAGAAGACCAACGGTACTTCCACCTGGTGTTCTCTTTAGCGCTGAGGCTGAGAATAGTTCATCAAAAATTAACCTCTTTGCCACGACAGGAATTGGTTCAGCAATCATAAGAATTGAGGACTCTCAAATTGCAGGGAGTCTTTTGACTTCTGTAGGGAATTTACCTGTTAATATGAAAGGATCCCTTTCCGTGGATGCTATTATTGAATCAGATTACAAAGTTCCTACTGGAGGAAGCTTTCATATAACTTCAAAAGACTTGAGTCTGCCTCCCCAAAGAATCCAAATTTTGGATATAAAAGGTCTAGGACTTGCTCCCTTAGTACTTAAAGGAAGCATGGAAGATGGAACTGTAAAATTACAAAGACTTCAAGTAGGAAACTCTACCACGAAAATTGAAGCCATCTTTACTGATGGAACTATTAAGTTAGACAAGAAAAACCCTAGCCGCCATATGGTAGACCTTGAGGGCCGAGTTAGACTTGGAGAAGAGTTTTTAAAAGAATTCTCAATAATAAACCTCTACCAACCATTTCAGAAGGCCAACATGGATAAAAATGGCTTCTATCGCATCCAATTAAAGGGTCCTATAGGGAAACTTCGCCCCAATTTCCTTTAATTTCCATAGTGATTTTGTTAGTTTCACCCCATGCAAATACCTGAATTCCAAAAGATAATAGAACGTGGGCTTGAAAGGCAGCTCCATACTTTACTGCCGAATCATTCTATTGCGAATGCTTATACCTGGGCGAGTCTTCCACCGGGTAAGCTTTTTCGCCCTCTATTATCAGCCGCAATTTATTTAAACCATAGTAATGGAAGGCCAGAGGAGTTTGATCAACTGACTTCAAATGCCTCCAAGATGGCAGCATTTCTAGAGCTACACCATAGCTATACTCTCGTTCACGATGACATGCCTTGTATGGACGATGACGATCTTAGAAGAGGAAAGGCATCTACTCATAAGCAATTTGGTGAATGGCAGGCCCTACTAGTAGGAGACGGTCTTCTAGGGGCAAGTTGGCGGCTTATTTCACAGATTGATCACCCGGCGCTACTTAGTTTTTTCAAATACTCCACTTGGGCACTTGGTCCTAAAGGTTTACTTCAAGGACAGGTCTTAGATCTATCTGAAGAGATGACGCTTAGCTTTAATAATCTGATCTTAACTCATAAATTGAAAACGGCCAGATTAATTCAGACGGCCTTAGTTGGTGGGTATTGTATTTCAGATAACCCAAGCTTTAATACGGCAAAAGCCTATCATAAACTTGGAGAAGCAATAGGGGTTTCTTTCCAATTACTCGACGACTTAACTGAATTAACTGAAGAGCTTGGTGATCATGAGCAAGCAGTTAACCCTTGGCTATGGGCAAGTATCAAATCAACTGAGACTCTTGTTAGTTATTTAGAGCAGGTAAAAGAACTTACTCCTAGCAATGCTGAATTACTTCAAGAAGTTTTAGCGCACTACTTTGGTACGATCCATAAGAAAATTGAAACTCATCAAGAATCAATTTTAAATCATCTAAGTGAGGAGCAATTAAGACCAGTTAAATCGCTCTTGAAGATTTTGAGTCACACTAAGTAGATTAGATAGCTTATCTTTTGCCATAACTAGCTTTTGGATATCAATATCTTCAAGGTTTCTAACTGTTAGTGGCTCTGGAATGGCCGGTAGGCTTTGCTCTTCTTCTTGAAAAAACTCTTCGGTCGTTTCCGGTACCTGAGATTGAGCTTCATTAATTCGTTTAATCTCAAATTTAGCTTTTTCAATAGTCAGCTTGTCTTCAAAAAGAAGTTTCTTAACAAGGATTATTGCTTCAATATCCTTATGTTCGAAAAGCTTCTGACCAGAAGAAGAAGTTAATGGGGCAATTTCGCTAAACTCAGATTCCCAAAATCGTAGAACGTAAGGTTTAACACCTGTAAGAGTACAAACTTCATTTGCCTTGAAATGAGACTTGTTAGGAATCTTAATCATGACTACCCCTTTAAATTTTCTAGTCTTCCATACCTTCATCAGAATTAGACATAAAAGAACTTAGAGCTCTCTGTGTCCCTTCTTTTGCCGGCTGCGACTTATCCTCATTACCTTTGTCATCTAATCGATGAGAGTAACGAGCGGTCACATCTTCTTTTAAGACTTGTGATGGTTTAAAAGTTAAAACACGTCTAGCGCTAATTTCCATAGCTTCACCTGTCTGGGGATTCCTTCCCACACGTGTTGCTTTGTCGCGAATAGAAAAA
>JAIBDQ010000183.1 GCA_024686135.1 Halobacteriovorax sp.
CCGTTAGTTCCGTTGTTTCCGTTAGTACCGTTGTTTCCGTTCGTACCGTTGTTTCCGTTGGTTCCGTTGTTTCCGTTGTTTCCGTTAGTACCGTTGGTTCCGTTCGTACCGTTGGTTCCGTTCGTACCGTTGGTTCCGTTCGTTCCGTTGTCTCCGCTAGAACCATTTCCACCGTTTCCACCAGTTCCACCAGCAGCACATCCTACAGATGATGTATTACCCTGGTTACCAGTACAGTTATTACCTACACCGTTACCCTGGTTTCCTGAGTTATGATTTCCATTTGGATTAGGATTATTATGTTGATCTTGAGTCCCTGAAGCAGGATTAGGAGTTTCAGTTCCTGAACCTTGGCCACCACCATTTGGGTTACCAGAACCTGAACCTTGGTTACCGCCGCCTTGAGATTGGCCGCCACCATTATTGCCATTATTGCCATTATTGCCATTTCCTGCATAAGCTTGTGATACCACTAAAGAAAGCACCATCACGAAACTTACTAATAAATTCTTGTTCATTTTAACTCCGATTAATTAATTAATTTATATATATCTTTTACAGTTACTAGTTATTTGATTCATTCCCCATCTCGCTTCAAAACTATCGTTTGGATGAGGTGAGATTTTGTTATCTTTATATAAGAAATAAAAATTTATGGGATCTAGTGGTGATATCGATTCACTTCCACAAAGATCGGAACGTGAATCCTCTTGACCTTCAATTAGGTTTGTTAGCGCTTCTATAACGGTAGATTCTAGGTCCACAGAATAATTATGCTGAACTAAACCAGTCCAAAACTTCTTTAATGTTACTATTTGTTTACTAATTCTTTTGTCGAGCCCTGGGGTCGAATAAAGATGATACTCACTTGGATTTACACATCTACCAGCGATAGTATCAACGTAAAGCTGACCTCTATCAACAGCGTCAACTCGATCTTCCATTGAGCGACAGATATTATCTACAAGTCTCATTACTCGGCCCTCAATCGATTCGTCTTCAACTCTTAACATTTTTGAAATATAAGCCAGGATATTTTTTGAGCCAACTTTTTCAAGTAGTTCGTATTGGCCAAGAGAGCTTCCTTCAATTTCTTCTATCTCTTTTCCAGCATCTTGAGATTTTTTAAACCTTCTAAATCCCCATGGCGCAGCGGAGAATGTAAAAAGAGGGAGACCTCTATGTAGTTTAATTTCTCTTACGACTCTTGGGAGGGTCGAATAATAGAAGTCAAATATTCCAGACTTATAAATTTTCTTTATTAGATATGCATGGCGAATACCATTATGCTTTGTAACGTAGATATCGCCGCTCTTTATATCTTTAATCGCGACTGGATAAGTATCACTTAACGCCAAATTCCCTGTTCCAGAATGTACGGCTACTTTTGAAATAAAGGCTTTAACTCTATCAATTTCATTCTCTAGCTTATTAAAATAGTTACCTTTGTTTGAAATATAGCGAGACGAGAATATGCCAGTTCTTTTTGGGTTTATTATTTTAAAAGAAAGCTTATTTTCAAATGAAAAGATAATTCTTGCTGCGTAGATGACATCTGCACAGTCTGTTGGAACACCATAATATGGGCTATTTTTATCAGAAAAGATTCTACGGTTAAAACCATCATTTTCTATCCAATTCTGGTACTTTACCTCATCTTCAACTGTCCATTTAGACGAACTTTCCCAAACATCAGCGTAAACACGTCCGCTAAGGCCTATCGCCAGGAAAAATAAAACAGTTAAAATTTTCATCCGCGTTATTTATCATAGTATTTTAGTATGTCTCTACCTAAATTATAAATATTACACGTTGAATTTTGGAATGTTAGTTGGACTTTACTTTTTTGAAATGAGTAGCCTAAGTACCTGTAAATTTTAAGTACTTCGGCTATTTAAATTGAAAATTATTCAATTTACTAGAGAGCGGCCTAAGGTCCTAGATTCCCTTGTAATGGAAGAGCTTTAAGAGCTGTATATGCTTAAGACCAGGGTTGATACAGAGCTCTTTACAGGACCCTAAAACCCCCTCCAGAAGCTCCCCTCTGATTGTACTGTCTGTTTTTATCTTCTCTCGAACTTTATAAAGCATTTTTGGACCAACTTCTTTTCCGGCCACTTTCTCAACTTCATAAAGAAGCCCGAAAACGAAGTCCGCATTAGCGTAATCATGTTTTTCAAAGTCATGTCTATACATCTGTCTTTTTTTAACTTTCTTACCACTGAAAAGATTGTAATCCTTAATCTTAGTTGCAAGCTCTTTTGAGTTTGCAATTTTCCCAGCAAAATAATCGGCCATGCCTTCGTTTACTGGTGATGAATGAGTAATAGCAAGATGATCACTTAAGGCCACATGGGCATACTCATGATAGATAATCTCTGGAACTAAAGCACTATCCAAGCGGTACCATCTTTGTTTAAAAAGTTCTGCCGCTATGGAGGTTGATTGATAAATGCCTTCAACGATAACACTTGTTCCAGCGAGCCTCATCACAGAAGAAAATGGAGTCTCATTATTTAAGAAAACATCACCTAAGATAAGCCTAGAAAGAAACTTCTGGAAACTAATCATATGAGTCTGGTTTCTAAATCTTCGAAGGACATACTTCATCTTAATATCTTCACTATTATCAGATCCAAATTCACTTACATGTATTCTCTTTGAAGGTCTGAACCAAATTTCATTATCCCATGCTTCGATACCACGACTTGGAAAACCAACCCCTGGTGGAATAGAGAGAGCGTTATTATATTGTCCATCTAAGTTATCATGCATAAAATGACCTAGCTCAGAAAACTTATTAGTGATATCAATTCGAATAGTAAGTTTAGGTAGTGATTTAACATGTTTAGAATCTAAAACATTAACAAAATAGTCTCTTGCTTTATTCAAATGAAAATATGTAGTTGCTGCTTTTAACTGAACCGACTCATCATAGTCAGAAAAAAGGATTGCTTCCTCACTCTTTTTGTAAACGATCTTAAAAAACTTACCATCATAACTATCCTCAGAAAGAAGATTCGTTAATTTTTTCTTAATAATTATAGCTTTGAATTTCTTATTTCTATCAACAACATTTTTAGTGACTTCGAACGCAAAGACTTTTGAAGTTAATAGAACTAAAGTAATAATATAAATGCTTTTAAGTAATTTCATAATTAACACCTAAAAAAGACTAATGTCTTGATCCCTATCTGGTTTTGGTTCTGTCACTATCCCATCAACAACCATTACTGTTAGCACAGGAAGGAAGGCAAAAGGACCTGGTATTACAACTGAGGCAACACCGCCAAACATTCTTGCCCAACTCATAATTCTATCCATTCTTGTTCTTTTTGGGTTCCAAATTTCTTCTAAACTCGCAAGTTCTTCGAGTTCAATCGCCGGCACAGCTCCTACTTCATAAGAAGCGGCAATGACAGCAGCGTAATGAGCTTTGGAATTATCAAAAAGGCTCATCTGATTTAATTTTGCCATCTCTTTTCTTAAGAGCTTTAAAACAAACCTAAATCTTTCAGTTGGCTCCAACGGGATTATTTCTGTTTGCTCATCATCCGCATATCGAATAATGATGGAGATATCTACAGAGTCTAGTCTCTTTCTCATCTTTTCAACAAGATTACCCATCATGACAATTTGCAAGTAACTATAGTTCGAGTAGATATGTTGTCTAAGAGACATTTTTGCTTTCTTATTAAGTACGGTAACAAAGTCACTTTTTTCTTGACCGTAAGCTTCGACCTGTCTTCTTAGTGCCTGTAGTTTATAGTTATATTGACTTAAACTTAAGCTCCAGAACTGAACTTTTGCTCTTCTAAAGCTTTCTGCTAACTGATAGTTTTTCTTACTTAGGATACCGCTCTTACGTGCTACCTTATTGGCAGCTTTAATCTTTCCATTTTTCCCTAGTTTTTTCTTATACAGAGCTGAGGTTAATCCAAAAAAAGCATCTTCTGGGCAAAAGCCTTCGTTAATCCTCTTTTCAAAAGTCTCATAGTCTTTTTTTATTTCTTTAAGACTTATCTTTCCAGACTGTAATGAAGGAAAGCTCGCTTCATACTTAATTTTATTTCTCTTGATAATTATATCTAATGCTATGTCGTCTATTATCTCTAGGTCTCTCATCGCCAAGGCAAGAACTTCTTTTTGCTCCTGAGATGACCCAATCTTACCCAGTTCAGCGACTATCTTACTGGCACAGGTCGCAACCTTTTTTTCTTCAAAGATCTGATTAAATCTTCTTTCTAGTGAGTTCTTACCGTGTTTTTTGTAAACCTCTGCTAACTTAGATTTTTCAGGATCCCCAATATACCGAGAATCACCTTCCCTAAGGTTTGAGAAATAGTCTTGACCGTAAGAGGTCTGAACTCCCATAAGGAGTATAAAGATTAGAATTTTAGTTTTCATAGGCCTTATATAGAACTTTAAGTATAAGGCCTCAATTGGAGTGTAAAACTTCCTCGATTTATCTTTTCATTCGTCTACGAATCTCAAGTAGTGCTCTATCAGCTCCCACCTTTTTCAAGATATCGTATTGTTCGTAACTTAGCCCTTCTTCAGTAGGAATATCCCGTTCGGACATGAGAATATGCTCAGGCTTTCTCCATCTTCGATATCCCCAGGGCTTAGATTTATAGACGAAATCTGGGTATTTTTTTGTCTTAGCGAGCTTTCTAACCTCTCTAGGGGCATCTGAAGCATAAAAAAGCCCATTACCATCTCTCGCAATTTCTTTAATTATGTAGGAATGGTTATTCGTACCAAAAAAGATTAACTTCCAGCGTGTTACATAAAAGTCACCAGAAGTAATTTCTTTTACGGCCAAAGGAAAGCTATCCTTTACAAGACTATTAGTTCCCTTCTCTTGAGAAACATAATGCATAAAGGCCTTAACTCTTTTGGTCTGATCCTGAATATTATCCCATTTACTTGAAGCTTGAGAAAGAATTCCCCCCTCTTCTTTATAATCAGATGGAGCGGTAAGAACATAAGGTAATTTATTATTGTAAGCAAAAACGAGCCTAATGACATAAATCAGATCGGCACAGTCTGTTGGAAACTTATAAAAAATCGTTCCTCTTTTGGTGAACATCTTTCTATGAATGGCGTCTGACTTTACCCATTCTCTATATTTTAAGTCCCAGTCTTTGTTCCATTGATTCTCAACTTCCCAAACAGAAGAAAAACTTGGCTTTACCCATAAAAGAGTTAAAAACACTATTAAAAGAGTTCGCATCGCTTGATATCCCCATATCTAATTTTAAGTCTAGGTATCAATCTTGATGTCGTCCGTAAAGTATCATTCAATAAATTTCGTATCCGATTGGACTAAAGAAAAAATGTTATGAACTTATTACATGGCTAGGTTTATAAATTTACAAAATAAAGGTGTCTCTATAATAGTTCCTAAAATAAAATATTAACCGTCTAATAACTCGCACACAGGGTTATAGACATTTCGTTGGGGTAACAAAGATGTTAAGAAGAATTTACGCTGCCGTAATTATTCTCGCGTTTACGAACGTTTACGGGTCAATTCCTGCAACAAAAGCACAAACGAATGCACTTAATAATGCATTTTCTGAGCTTGAGTTTGCAATGACAGTAGAATGGGATCAAGAAGACCAAACTTTTATTAAAAACAAGCTAATGGAATTTGAAGCTGATGTTAAAGAGCTTCAATCTTCAGGACTTAGTAATGCTGAGTTAATTGAAGGTTCATTAGATAGAATCAAGAATGAGAAAACTAAAGCGGAACTAATTGAGCTTTTTACAGTTGTTGAAGCTAACGAAATGACTCAAGCAGAAGCTAGAGATTTCGTAATGAATTCTTTAGAAGATACTCAAGTTGAAGGTGCTAGCTGGACTGGTAACAGACTTAAGAAGAGAATGCTTCTAATTCTAGCTGTAGTAATCGTTCTTATCGTAGTTATCACAGTTGTGTCTGGAGATGACGATGGTGATGATGATACTGACGGTCCAGACGATACTGACGGTCCAGATGATACTGACGGTCCAGATGATACTGACGGTCCAGATGATACTGACGGTCCAGACGATACTGACGGTCCAGACGATACTGACGGTCCAGATGATACTGACGGTCCAGA
>JAIBDQ010000107.1 GCA_024686135.1 Halobacteriovorax sp.
ATTTCGTTATTAAATTTCGAAACACGTTTTTCAAACGCTAACTCATATCCAGCATGAAAGTCTTTTCTTAAATATTCATTTAGCTGTTGAATATATAATGAGAAACGAGTTCCCTTTTTATAGTTAATTCCATTGTTCTTCGCTTTATCAAGCCAGCCTTGAATAGTGGCCGGGGAGACTTCGTCATTAACCATTTTAAAAGATAGCTTAGCCGTTCTACCGATTAGCTCTTTTGCTCTTTCAATATCTTTTACACCTGGAAGCTGAACAATGATTCGGTCATTACCCTGAGAAATAATTTCAGGTTCTGTTACACCAAACTCATCAATTCTGTTCCTAATAACTTCAATTGATTTTGAAACCGACTGCTCTTCAATCTGCGTCTTAGCAACTTTCGCCATTCCGTATTGAAGAGTTGTATCACCTTCATCTGACGTAAGTCTTAAGTAAGAGCCAAAGAATTGCTTTACTCTAGAGACGGCCTTATCGTGATCAGCGGCGTTTGAAAGAATAATTGAATGCTTTGGATCGGTAATATCTGATGTATCAACAACTCCAATCTTCGCATCAATTCCTTCGTCCTTAAGAACGAATTCAATCCTTCGGGCGTAGCCTTTGATTTCATCAAGGTAAACCTTGTTAAAATCAATTCCCAAAATCATATAGAGTCCACCTTGCAGGTCGAGTCCTAAATTAATTTTAGACTTAACGGGGTAGTTGCTCTCTTCTTTGAAGTCCAACGCCGTTGGAATGATGGTCACAATGGCCATCACAGATACAACTAATAAAAAGGTAAATCGATACCACCAACTTCTTTTCATTTAAAAATCCTTCTTTATAGATGGTCGTTATTATAAGGACTTGTTACGGAATTTAAAAGGGTTAAAAGCTTCCAGCAAGTTCTTAACTTGGCTTGCTGGTTGTCTCTTCTTTTTTAGACTCTGCGTCAGTTGCAACACCGGTCGGAGATTGCGTGGCTTCTTCTTGTTTCTTTTTCTCGATAAGTTCATCAAGCTTGGCGTCTTCCACTTCCTCATTTACCTGAGTCATTAAATCGTCCTTGGCTTTTTGAAACTCTCGAAGTCCCTTCCCAAGCCCCTTTGCGAGCTCAGGAAGTTTCTTAGGCCCAATAAAGATCAGTGCAATCACTAAAATAACAATGACTTCTGTTGCGCCTAGTCCAAACATATTATTTTTCCTTTTTCTCTTCAAAGATTACGTTGGCCTTACCGCCAGCTTGAGAGCGAAGCATTTTTAATTTTACTCCACCTTCAATTTCAAGGGTCATAACTTTTTCTGTTAAACCATGAATTGTTCCGATGATACCAGACTTTGTGAAGATTTCATCTCCCTTTGCAAGGCTATTGAGCATAGTTTGTTCTTCCTGAAGTTTTTTCTTCTGAGGACGAATCATCAAAAAATAAAAAATAATAAAAATAATTACGAAAGGTGCGAATTGGGCCATGGCATTAGGTTGCCCGGCTGCTGCTCCAGCGGCTTCTTGTGCGTATGCATTAGCAAATAAAAAGTTCATTTATATCTCCATGATTAATTGATTTGATTAGCTGTGTAGCGTTTATAAAATGAGTCATAAAAGACGTCAAACTTCCCTTCTAGAATTGCTTCTCTTGCGCGCCTTGTTAACTCTAAAAAGAAGTAAAGATTGTGGTAAGTCATTAAAAGACCAGCCGTATACTCACCCACAGTGAATAAATGTCTTAAGTAGGCTCTGGTGTATCTTTTTGTGTATGGACAGTTTAGCTCAGCGTCAATTGGCTTTGTGTCTTCTTTATATCTTTCATTCTTTATATTCATTGGCCCATCAAAGGTGAAAACTTGCCCATTTCTGGCATTTCTTGAAGGAAGAACGCAATCAAACATATCGATTCCGGCCCTAATACCATTTAGAACATCAAGAGGCTTCCCTACTCCCATAAGATAACGAGGCTTACCTGCCGGCATAGTAGGAGTGAAGTCATTCAAGAAATTAACCATCTCTTCATTTTTCTCACCGACGCTTAGGCCACCAAGGGCGAGACCTGGAAAGTCGAGTTCTTCCAGTCTTTGCATACATTCTGTTCGAAGATCAAAATGAAGGCCTCCTTGAACAATTCCAAAAAGATTTTGATGAGGTTTTAATTCGTAGTCTTTACATCTCTTTGCCCATCTTAAAGTGAGCTCCATTGATTTTCTTAGATCTTCTTTTGTTGCAGGCAGAGCGGGACATTCGTCAAACACCATAACGATATCTGACCCAAGGGCCTTTTGAATTTCCATTGATTTTTCAGGTGTAAACATATGATAAGAGCCGTCAATATGTGACTGAAAGCGAACTCCTTCTTCAGTTACTTTATTTAATCCGCTTAACGAGAAAACTTGAAAGCCTCCGGAGTCAGTTAAGATGGGTCCATCCCAATCCATAAAACCGTGAAGACCGCCGCCGCCGGCCGCAGCTCCAACTTTCTCAATAAGCTCATGCCCTGGTCTTAAATAGAGGTGATAAGTATTACCTAAAATGATTTGGGCTCCCATAGACTCAATATGAGAGGTGTCTAAGGTTTTTATAGCTCCTCTCGTTCCGACAGGCATAAAGATGGGAGTTTGAATATCACCGTGGGCAGTTGAAACAATCCCTGCCCTAGCATTGCCACTGGTTCCTTCTAGTTTATAAATACTCACCAGCTTCTCCCTTTTCTTTTAATAAACATTGAGTCGCCATAGGAAAAAAATCGATATTTATTTTCAACGGCGTTCTTATACAAATCTATTGTTTTTTCTCTACCTACTAAAGCACTTACAAGCATAATTAATGAACTTTTTGGTAAGTGAAAGTTTGTGATGAGACCATCAATACTTTTCACTTCTTTGCCTGGATGTATAAAAATATCCGTCGAGTATTCTCTGCCAGGAATCAGATCATTGTCCATTGACTCTAGGACTCGTAAACTAGTTGTTCCTACGGCCACAAGCTTTTGTGCGTTTTGAATTTTTTTAAGATCACTCTCATCAACATGGTATTTTTCACTATGCATTTTATGTTCAGTTATATTGTCTGCTTTCACAGGTAAAAAGGTTCCAAGCCCCACATGCAAGGTAACAAAAGCAATTTCAATTCCTTTGTCCTTTAATTTTTTCAAAAGCTCTGGCGTAAAATGTAATCCTGCTGTGGGAGCGGCGACAGAGCCTACTTCTTTAGCAAAAACTGTTTGATAGTCTTCAAGGTCAGATTCATCACTAACACCATTTCGAATATATGGGGGAAGTGGGACACTACCAATAGCATTAACAACCTCCTTGGCGGATAAGTTGCTTTCAAACTCAATAAAAAATGTCCCTTCTCCGATGGCGTTTATCTTTCCTTTGATTTCACTACCAAAAATGAATTCATCTCCGACTCTTTTTTTACCGCCTGTTTTAATGAGGACTGGATAACCACTTTCATCTTTTTCTAGACTTAGTAAAAAGAATTCTGCTTTAGCTCCCGTGACTTTTTGACCAAAGATCCGACATGGAAACACTTTTGATTGATTTAGAACTAAAGTTGTTCCTGATGGAAGCAGGTCTACGAGTTCATAAAAGTTTTTATGATCCAAGCTCTCACTCTCCTCATCAAAGAAAAGTAATTTTGAATTCTGACGCTCTGAAGCAGGTCTTATGGCGATAAGTTCTTCAGGGAGTTCATAATCATAAGCTTCGAGCTTTAAATCTTCATCGGGATGTGTCATCATTGAAGGGTGTTTGTACCGAACTTTCCAACATTTAGACAAGTTACACTTGCTTTTTTTATGCTCTTTTCTTTAAGTTCTTTAGCTGACACTGGCCTCTATGATGAACTTAATTTTTTAGAAACGGCCTCAAAAAAAGTTGAGGTCTTTTTACCGGGTGAAGAGCCTAAACAAGTTTCTAAGAAACTGGTGACAGAGTTTTCAGATAGTATCTCCACTGGACAGGCCGGGATACTTAAAAAGCCTGTAAAAACAAAGACATATAACGCGCCTCACAGGAAGAAAAAAAGGCTTCGTTTTCGTTCTCGTTAAGTTATTATTTGGGCCATGAAAAATTTAGCCCTAATCTCAATCTCCTTTTTGTTAAGTTTTCCTATTTTTGCTGGGGATAGCCGATTTTCTGTTTCCTTTGGTCCAGTCAGAATTGGAGAATCAAGAGTTAAGGCTGACCTCGCTGACTTTAAAATTGAACAAGAGTTTAAGAACCGATTGATCAAAGCAAGTTTTATTAAAAGCTCTATCCAATGGGTCAGAGATGACCACAACCTCTTAACTCCAAGAGCGCGCTTAGGTATTTTGATTTATAAAACTAATTCTAATATTCATCTTGAGTATCATGGCCGAGTCATCATCCCACAGAAACAAGGCAAGTATCATTATATAGAAATTTATATAAATTTATTTGATCCCGGCGTTTTAAAGATTGTTGAAGATAATACTGTGATTGAAAAACTTCATACTTATACAGATATTAGCGACAAGACTAAAAACACAAAAATGGTCGACTTTAGCTGTGTTCGTTACGGACTAAAAATTACGGGCCTTAATGATGAGTATGTCAGCGTTGGATGTAGAATAGAGAGAACCGGTGTTTGGGGACAAGAAAAACCTTATCTAGCAGTCACATGGTCAGCTACCAATATTGAGCTTGTGAATGGCAAGACTCCTCCGTTTAAGACTTTCTTAAAAAATAATGAGCCCGTAATCTTTACCGTAAGAGACCAGGAAGGGCGCAATAAAAAAGTAACTCTGAAAGCCCGTCTTCCTAAAAGAATGAATAGGGTAAAAACGGCTTATGGTTTTGGCCCAGCGGGTCTCCTAGGAGAAACGCCTACAGAAAAACACGACTGGAAGATTGCTCCTGTTTTATACCTCTATGGAAAACTTGAGCTAAGTCCATATACCTCGGTTAGAGTGTTTGATGCTTTGGCCATTAATAAATCAATTTTTAATAATTCTGGATTTTATTTTGCCTATAGGCTTGCGGACGCTCTTGATGGACAGTTTGAAATTGTTCCACTTTTAGGTGCTCAAGGCCTTTATTTTAAATATGATAAAGATGGTAACCAAAAGACGCAGAATGGAATGATCTTTCCTCAAGGGGCAGAACTCAATTATAAGAATGCTTTTGGAGTCGAGAACTATTTAATTAGTTTTGGTATATTTCTTTCTACCCAAAGTGATGTGGACTATACCAATACTTGGGTAAGATGGGGAAAGGGACCTTTTTGGGAGTTTAATTATATTACCTGGGGACAAAATGGATATGTTTCTAAGATGGCCGGACTTTCAATCGGACTTCCGCTAGCAAACTTTTTTTAGTCACTGAGAATCAAGGCTTTCTAATTCTTTAATACGATCTTTTTGTGCTTGCTCAAAGTTTTGCATATCTGCGGCGGCATCATTAATTTGACTGGTAGGAGACACATTCTTTAAGCCTGATGCTCCTTTTTTAGCCACATTTAAAACCTTGCCAACAACATTTCCAATAAGACTCCCAGAATTTCCCTGCGACCTTTTTCCAGAATCAGTTTTTTTAGCGATCTTATTTATTAGTGGCATTTTTTGAAGGGCTAGCCTTCTCTGCCTCCAATCTGACTTTTCTTGCTTAGAAAAGGAGTCACTATATAAATCGATACCGGCTCCCTTCGCAACTTTTGGCCACTTAATCTTCTTTACCCATGAGTCGCTTCTAGGGTTATCGATAACTTCGTTTGGTTTAATCAAAACACCCTGCGATGCTACCACTCTTTTAGTATCACCAAGCCCAACGCTGGTAGCTTCAACTGCCCCTTCTAAAACGGCCAATTGAGAACGTTCTTTATTGGCATTATGTAAAAATAAGAATTGAGTGCCACGTACTTTAAGCTCAGCTGAACTTGAGGTTACTTCTAAGAAATGCATTTTTCCTCTATTGATAAAATCTACAACAATAGCTCCCCGTTCAAGATGGAAAAAGTTAAATTGAGTTCCCGTAGCCGAACGGTCTTGATGTTGAATACGACCTATTCTCAATTCTGAATTAGAAAACAACTTTATTATAGAATTTCCAGCGAAGGTTATGATAACTACCGAGTTTTTTCCAGAGACAAGCTGATCTTTATACTTTAACTCAAAATCCTTTGCTACATTTAATATTCGTTCCCCTCTTTTTACAAAAACATCACCGCTTCCTCTAGAGATACTGACCCGAAGGTTGTCTGCATCAATGGCACTTCGATTTGAGCTAGGTCTTTGAAAAGTTTTCTTTTTTGTAGATGTATTTTTAGCCATTTTAATTTTAGATATTGGATTCTTAAACATTTGACCTGGGCGCATACGGATCATGTAAAACGTGTATACCGTCATTCCGACTGAAAATAATAAAAAGAGTTTTTTAATCATGTGTCCCTATTATAGAAGATAGGGTGGCTTAGAAAAGAGGCAAAAATCTATCTTTTATAAATTGAGAAAGCTAAAACTGGATCAAACTTTTTAATCAACTTTTCAAGAGCATCAACCAATTGATCTATATAGGCCTTTACAACCATGAAAAGGGCGAAACTAGACACTTGCTGCAACATTTCTTGTAAGATTCCCTCAAGAATAGAAATAACAGGAGCTAAACCCAACTTTTTAACTAAAGCATCGATAAAGTTTTCAGCCTCTTCTACATCTTGGCCTTTGTTCGTAACCACATAAAGTGGATTCTTTGTTTTAGAGTTCATAATGTTCATTCCAATTTGTGATTATATTGGCCAAGTTAGTGAACTGACCTTGAAGCTGTTTAAAGTCTTTACCCTTAAAATCATAGACCGACTTTCTCTGTGCCTGACTCTTAACTAATTGGGCCCTATTGAAAAACGGTTCTACCGTAGTTCCCTCTGCCATTTCAGAGCTTATTTTTTCTAAATCAGTAACTTCTTGTTTTCTTCGAAGGTCTACCATATTTGGGATATGGGCCAAGACATCTGGTGTTCTTGTTAATCCCATTTCTGTAACATCTTCTAGAACTTCATAAAAATGTGCTAGGCCTTTTCGAGAAAACTCATCCGGTCTAAAAGGAATCATGACTCCTTGACTAGCACATAAAATATTAACGACGAGAAGCCCTAGCGTAGGAGGACAATCGACGATGATATAATCATATTCATTTAAAAGATCATTTTTCTCAAAAAACCTTTTAAGAATCATTTGTCTTGGAGCAGAAATACCCGCTACCGTTAATTCAAATCCAGAAAGCTCCTGGCCTGTGGGCAATAAATCAACATTTCCTTTTCTAACTAAAATATCCCCTACCAAAGAGGAAACATGTAGCGGGGCCAGCTCTCTAATACTGTTTATCAACAAATGATGAAGATGGTGCTCTCCTGTTTTTTCAGCACCAAACAAAAGAGAAAGATTGCTCTGTGGATCTAAGTCTAGACATAAGACCTTATGCCCTTGTTCAGCTAAGGCAAAGGCCGTGTTATAGGCCATCGTGGTTTTTCCAACCCCGCCCTTTTGATTTAAAAAAGCGATGACTTTCCCGTTTGGTACTTGAACAGGTTCATTTGTCTTTGGTTTTAATTTGGAAAAAAGAGATGCCATAGTTAATTCCTTTTAACGATTGGTATAAGGAATTCTAGCAAGTAGGCCGTGAGGCATCAATCTGACATTCAAAAAATGTAAAGGGATGAGCACTTTTGTGATGCGTTATTCCTGATATCCGCTAATTGGAACCACACATCTGAATCCAACATCTATCATAGCGCTAGATTTATTTGTTTCGGTAAAGTTGGCCTGGGCCGTAGATGATTGAGTTTCCTGAGCGTCTCCACTTATAAAAGCAAAAACCATGGCACTGGAGCCAGCATCACTATTGATAGCCTGAACTATACTAGCTGGAGTTGAGGTTACGTTTGAACCATCAAAACGAAGCTCAACTTGAATCTGCCCAGTGGCCGCATTTGCTACCGCTATATTTTCATCGGTTCTGGCACCATTTTGAACAAACTCAAGGTTAGGCGTTACGGCACCTCTTTGAACAAGAGTTACATCTCCTACTGTAATTCTACTTTTAATAGAATCAGTACATGGGAGGAGTTCCATATTATATACACCAGAGCCTACGCCATCTAAGTATGACCCACCAGTGGCAACACCACCGCAGCCAGAGGTCTCTCCAGCAATGGTCGCTGAATCAATGGTAATAATATCATCTCGAAGTTGAGTAGAAGTGATACCGTTTGTTGGACCAATCTCGAATAAGAAATCAAGAATATTTGAAGCCGTGAATAATGAATTAAACTGAGTCACTACCGGAAGTCCTAATGGAATAATATATCTTCCAGCATTATTTCTTTCATCTTCTAATGACCAAGAATCAATATTTCCGTCACAGGCATTATCAGAGTTAGAATCAACACATGGACCGATTGATCCATCTAAAACATATTTTTGAAACCATTGATCAGTCCCATCACCATATTGCATATCATTAGTCGTTGCCGCTAGAGCATCTGTCTCTCCGTTAATTCTGGCCTTGCAATTAGCAGCTCCAAATCTAAGATCAGCGCTAAAGTTAATAGCAGACCAAGCAGTTGCTCCATCGGTATTTTCATAACAAGTTCTTGCGGTTGAATCCCAAAAAAGAGTTCCTTGCCCTGCTGTCACAAACGTATTTGGTGTAGAGGTACCAATACATTTTGTATCACCGGTATCGCAGCCGTCTCTATCATAACCACAATGAGCAGCTGTCCATTCAGTTGAATCATCGGCATTTATCCAACAAATACCATTAGCAGTATCTCTAAAATAAGTTCCAATTGGTGCTGTAACAGACCCATTTGGATCGGAAGCAGCGGTACATTGGCTATCTGTGGTGTCGCAAGCATTAACAGAGAAAGGACAATTAACAACAGTGTCACGGCAATTAAATCTTTCGGCCGTCCACTCTGCCACATTACCTACATGGTCTTGCACTCCAAACCTAGATATACATTGATTTGTTTCATCACTACCGGTCATCATACTTCTTATATTAGAAGTTGCCGTACCTGGAAGAGTATAAAAAGTATTTGAATCTGGAACAGGCACATCAGAATAATTCGTGGAAAGCCCACTTGCTTGAGAACTATTACATTTAGCGGAGCTATTAAGAGAAAGCCCCGTCTCTAGCGTTGCGATGGCCGAATCTGTATTATTTTCTGTATCCCAAAGGCCATAGGCCATTTGCTCTTTTCTGGTTGGAAGAACTTTAGCTAGTCTTTGCCCGGCTGTAACCAAGGCCCAGGTCGTAGCACCATCAGTATTTTGATAACAACTTAGTCCCGTTGTATCGTAATAAGTACTTCCAAGTTTGGCCGCCATACCAGGGGCGCCTGCGCCAACACAATCAGATCCTGCGCAAGCTCCTTTTGAAACATTACATCCAGATAAGGACCAGTTCGTCCCATTCACATTATAAAAACAGTTTGTGCTATCAATATCAAAATAAACACTTCCAATTGGAGCCGTTACTCCGCCAGTGTTTGGGTCGGGGTTGCCTGAACAATCACCAGTGCTACATAAACTTTTGGTAAACTTACAGTTTTGTGAAGTTGCGGCCGTGTTTAATGATAAACCAAGAACTGTAGGCGCTACTTCCGAAGCACAAAAATTATGTGCATTTTCTTGAGTGATATTAACTAATGGTGGCAAATGCGCCTTAACATAACTTGCAATTGAAGTATCACCATCAACCTCATTCCAAGTAGTACCACCGCCAGAACTTACATAACATTTACCCACTGATCTGGCGTAGTAAATAACGCCGTTAGCACCGCCATCAATTGCGTCTGTTGTTGGATCATTAATCCCAACACAGGCCCCATCTGAAGTCCCAGAACAAGTTGGAGCTGAATTATAATTACAGCCCGCCTCGTAACGATCGACCAACATGTCGTATTTTATATCGTAATAGTTTGAATCCGATAATGGAACTGGTGATGCGATTGTACGTCGTGGCTCGGCACCTGAGTCTCCAGGACCTTCATAGCGGCAACGATAATTATTATTCGGGTCTATAGTAGTCGAATGAATTTTTTCACACATAGTTTTGTTTACCATCCAGCGGTGAACAAAAACCATATTATCTGGTGGTGCAGTTACTCTTAAGGTCTTAAACACTTCATCAGTATTAGTTGAAAGAGTTACATCCGTTCCGTTATTAGGTTGAATAATTGGTCTTACTTCATAGTAGTAAACTGTTCCAGGAATTGGTGGGAACATTGAGTTAATTGCATTATCAGTAAAGGTTCTTACGTTATCGTCAATATCTTCACGGTTTAATTTTTGAGTATAATCGAATTGCTCATTAGCAAGTCGTCTATAAACTTCGTAATTGATAATACTCTCACCGGCAGGTACAACATCGAAGTTTTCCCACTCAATAGTGACCTCGGCCGTGGCATTATAAGTTTCCCAGTCGCCTGCACCTGTTCCCGTTGCGATTGACCTATAACAAAGACTGTTGGTAGCGTCCCAAAAATATTGATTTAAAA
>JAIBDQ010000123.1 GCA_024686135.1 Halobacteriovorax sp.
TCCACAAGGCTTTCATTAGAAATAACATCCCTAGTAATTGAATCTAAAATAGTATCGAGTCTTGCCTTAGCACCATCTTCGTTTCTTACGGTTTGAATAAACTTAAGGGCATCAACAACTCTCCATCGAGCCGTCGTATCAACTTTGATATATTTTTTATCCTTCGTAGGGATTTGATTAGGGTATCCGTCCCAACTTAAAATTCTCTTATCCACAAACCGTGCTTCTTCTAAGAAAGGTTTCTTAAAGTGCAAACCTGCTTTTGTTATAGGATTCCCAATGGGTTTACCAAAGCGAGTAATAATCGCCTGTCTTCCTTCTTTAAGAACAAAGAAAGAGCTCTTGCCTAGAATTGCACCTAGTAAAACTAATGCTATTATAAAACCTTTCATTATTTAGCCGCCTTGTCGTCTTCCAACATTTTTCCAAAAACTGGCAGTAGACCTTGAATTTTAGGGTCTACAATAGTTAAATTACTCATTCTTTTATAAATATCTTCCATTGTTTCGAGATAAATCCTCTTTCTAGTAATCAGAGGTGCGCGCCTATATTCTTTAAGAATTGCAGCGAACTTCTCTGCATCACCTAAAGATTCATTTATAAGGGCTTCAGCATAACCTTCCGCTTCTGAGATAACCTTTTCCGCCTTACCCTTAGCTTCTGGAATTACTTTGTTATACGCTTCTTCAGCTTGGTTAATAACTTTTTCTTGCTCTTGTTTAGCCTCATTAACTTCATTGAAACTAGGCTTAACAGCATTCGGGGGATTAACATCCTGTAACTTAACAGTAACAATCTTTATTCCCATATCATACTTGTCTAAAACATCTTGCATAAGAACTTGAGCTTCACCAGCAATTTCAACTCTACCGGTTGTTAAAACCTCTGTAACCGATCTATCTCCCACAACTCTTCTCATTATAGACTCTGATACATCTCTAATATTTGACTTGGGGCTACTCGTTTGAAATAGAAATTTAAAAGGATCAGAAATTTGAAACTGAACAACCCACTCAACATCAGCAACATTTAAGTCACCAGTAAGCATTAATGATTCATTATCAAAGTTTCCTCTTGAATATTCTGTTCTTCTTGATTTCACATTTTTTGTTCTAAAACCGAACTCTTCCTGAAGAACTCTTTTGGTTTTAACAAAAAACACTTCATCTATTCCAATTGGGAGTTTGAAGTGTAGTCCGGGAGGATTAGTACCCACGAACTTACCGAATCTTATAACAACGGCTTCCTCATCTGGCTCAACTGTATAAAAGGTGGATTTCCCGACAAACAACAGCACAAGTATCCCAACGACTAGTCCAACACCTTTTACGTTTTTTAAAAGCTCTCTTAAAGCCTTTTCTGCTTCATTCATATAACTTCCCTATTTAGGTTCAATCTCAAGCATTAAAACACCTTGGTCTAAGGCATCTCCTTCTTTTACATGGATTTCTTTAACCGTTCCATCAACGGACGACTTAATTTCATTTTCCATTTTCATGGCCTCTAAAATAAGCACGGTTTCTCCTGCTTTCACTTCTTGATTCTTTTCAACTTGTATCTTAACAACTTTGCCTGGCATTTGTGTTAACAACTCTCCATCATTACCACCAGATAATCCGGAAGGTTTATAACCTCGAAATACTTTATAAATTGTATCTACATTCAAAATATGAGTTGGAAGGTTTTGCTTAGCAAGCCTAGTCCATCTCTTATTATCATTAGATGAAAAATATCTGCCTGCAAGCTTCCTTACGAATATATTTTCTCGTTGAACAATTTCGTTGTCTCTAACAGCACTATACTCAAACTCAACTAATTCATGAGAGTGAACAGTAGTTCTCGTCAAATCAATTATAATTTCATTTTTATCATTATCAATTAGGTAGGTTCTCATAGGCCCATCCTATTTGCTTCAATTCCAGCAAGTTTGTTAAATATTCGTAGGTAATCAAACTCAGTAGTCACTTTTTCCTGAGGTTTAATTGTTGAGATATAGGCCGTTGAATAATTGCCTTTAATGAAGTTCTCTTCTCTAAGCATTACTTTATGTAATGGAATATTTGTTTTTAGTCCTTCAATATGGAGTCCATCAAGAGCGCACATCATCTTTCGTATCGCAATTGTTCTATTGATCCCCTTCGTGATTAATTTTCCAATCATCGGATCAAAGTCTGGAGTAACCTCTAGATCTTTAAAAATACAATTATCAAAACGAGTTCCCTGGGGAAAATTCGTCTCAAATCCAGTAACGGTCCCAGGGGCCGGAAGCATCGTGATGGGATCTTCCGCACAAATTCTACACTCAATAGCATGTCCGGACCTTTTAATAAACTCCTGATTCGGTATTCCCAAATCTTCACCAAATGCAGATTGAATCATACATACCAGTAGATCAATCCCCGTTATCTCTTCAGTAATAGGATGTTCAACCTGAATTCTAGTATTCATTTCTAAGAAATAAAAACTTTTGTCTTCGGCCATAATAAATTCCACAGTACCTGCCGAATCATAATTAACAGCTTGAGCAAGTTTAACTGCTGTTTGACAAATTTTTTGTCTTACCTCTTCGTCATCTCCAATAAAAGGAGAAGGCGCTTCCTCTATTACTTTTTGATTTCTTCTTTGAATTGAGCATTCTCTTTCAAAAAAGTGAAAAACATTTCCATTTTTTTCCGCCATAATCTGAACTTCAATATGTCGGGGATTTACAATTAGTTTTTCAACTAAAAGGTCTCCATTTCCGAATGCAGACTCAGACTCTCTTTGTACGGCCTCAAAATTAGATTTGATTTCACTTTCATCCTGACAAGCACGCATACCACGACCACCACCACCGGCGACTGCTTTTAAAAGTACGGGGTATCCAATCTCATCGGCAATTTTAGTCGCCTCTGCGATCGTCTCTACTGCAGCACTACTGCCTGGTACAACAGGAACACCTGCTTCTTTTGCCAAAGTCTTAGATGTGGCCTTATCTCCCATAACTCTAATAGCTTCTGCATGAGGAGCAATAAAAACAACACCATCTTTCTTCAGCGCATCTGCAAAGTCTGCGTTCTCAGATAAAAAACCATATCCAGGATGAACCGCATCAACCTTGTTTTCTTTAATAACCTTTAAAATATTTGGAATATTCAGATATGTTTCTGCATTCGTCATACCTTCAAGATGAACCCACTCATCACAAAACTCCAGATGACGAGCATGAATTTCGTTATCAGTCCAAATACCAATTGCCGTATGACCAAGTTCTCTACAGGCCTTAGCTACGCGACTAGCAATCTCACCTCTATTAGCAATTAAGATTCTTTTAGGAGAAGTCGTTTTCCCCACGAGTTCATTTGTCATAGCTGAATATTCCCATGTTTACGTTTAGGAAGTTCTACTTTTTTATCTTTTAGCACTTTTAAGTATTCAAAAAGTCTTTGTCTTGTTTCTTCCGGTAAAATCACAGCATCTATATACCCAAGCTCGGCTGCCCTATAAGGGTTGTTAAAACGCTCTTCGTAATTTGATACGAGTTCAGCTTTCTTTTCATCATAAGCACTGCCCTCAAGACCTTTTAATTCATTTCTAAAAATAATATTAACGGCGCCATCAGCTCCCATAACGGCAATTTCAGCTGTTGGATAAGCGAGGTTTACATCTGCGCGGATATGCTTTGAGGCCATAACGTCATAGGCTCCACCGTAAGATTTTCTTGTTATAAGAGTTATTGTTGGAACAGTTGCTTCTGCGTAGGCGTAAAGAAGTTTAGATCCGTGCTTGATAATTCCGCCATACTCTTGAACAGTACCAGGCAAGAAACCAGGAACATCAACTAAAGTTACAATCGGAATATCGAAGGCATCACAAAACCTTATGAATCTAGCAGCTTTCACAGAAGCGTCGATATCAAGCACACCAGCTAAAATGGCTGGTTGATTTGCAATCACACCAATTTTTATTCCACCAATGCTAGCAAAGCCTACAATAATATTTTTTGCATAATCTTGATGAACTTCTAGAAAATGAGAATCATCAACAATATCTAAAATGATCTCTTTCATATCATAAGGCTTCTTAGGATTAGCCGGCACTACTGTTTTTAACTTGGTGTTATCTCTGTAAATTGGATCCGAAGTAAACTTTGGAGTTTGTGTTTTGTAATTTGAAGCTGGTATATAGGCTAAAAGTTCTCTAACCCTTTCAAAACAATCATCTTCATCTTTACATTTAAAATTAGCCACGCCAGAAGTTTCAGAGTGAGTAGTAGCCCCACCTAGTTCTTCTTTAGTAACTTCCTCGTGGGTAACAGTTTTAATAACATCAGGACCCGTCACAAACATATAGGAAGATTTATCAACCATGAAAATAAAATCTGTAATGGCCGGAGAATAAACAGCTCCACCAGCACAAGGTCCCATGATGAGAGAGATTTGCGGGATAACACCTGAAGCTTTTACATTTCTATAAAAAATCTCAGCGTATCCACCTAGAGCATCAACACCTTCTTGAATTCTAGCCCCACCCGAATCATTTATTCCTATAATTGGAATTCTATTTTCTAGAGCGAAATCCATTATCTTACATATTTTCTTTGCATGAGCAGCACCTAAGGCACCTCCCCAACAAGTGAAGTCTTGTGAAAAGATAGCAATCTTTTGACCGCTAATTTCACCAATACCCGTGATCACTCCGTCACCTAAATATTTGGTTTTCTCCATACCAAAGTCAGTACAGCGATGAGTAACAAAACGATCGAACTCAATAAAAGTTCCTGGATCAATCAGTCGATTAATTCTTTCTCTTGCCGTGAACTTGCCTTGGGCATGTTGCTTTTCGATTCTGGCGGGTCCGCCACCTTGTTCTGCTTGGGTTCGTAATTCAACCAGCAGATTTCTTTTCTGCTCTAAAATATCAGACATAAAAAAGCCTCCTAAAAACCTGTGTATTCTACTTTTTTGGTCTCTAGGAGGCTATTGTTTTAGGTCAATTTATACTCTGTGTTATTCTTCCCCAGCAGCCTTTTTACGCTTGTCTAGGCCATATTTCTCAACTTTCATAATTAATGACGCACGACTGATGCCGAGTTCTTTAGAAAGCTTCGATTTATTGAAGTTGCATCGCTTCAAACCTTCCCTAATCATAAGTGACTCAAGCTCTTCAAGCGCTGCCTTCAATCCACCATTAGTGTTTATTCCCCTAGAAGAAGCAGCCGACGGTGTTTCCCCGTGCTCTAAAATTCTAGGACTTAAGTTATCTGGAGTAATTGATTTATCATCACCCGCTAGCACAACAAGTCTTTCAACTTCGTTTTCTAGTTCACGAACATTTCCAGGCCAAGGATAATCAAGCATCTTCTCTTTACACTTTTTAGAGTAAGTCTTCACTGGTAGACCCGACTCATCACATCTCTTCTTTAGAAAGTGATCCATCAATACAGGAATATCATCATTTCTTTCTCTAAGCGGAGGAAGGTTAACGTTGATAACATTGATTCTATAAAAAAGGTCTTCTCTAAACTCACCCTTTGCCATCATCTCTTTAACATTTTTATTAGTTGCAGCGACGATTCTAACATCAGCCTTTCTTGGAGAAGTAGCGCCTACTGGCAAGTAAGTTCCTTCCTGAAGAACACGAAGAAGTTTTACCTGCATTGAAAGACTTGTATCCCCAATTTCATCAAGAAATAGAGTTCCACCATTAGCGCTTTCAAATAGTCCTTTCTTATCTTTAACAGCTCCAGTAAATGCACCTTTAACATGCCCAAATAACTCAGAGTCGAGTAAGTTGTCATTAAATGCAGAACAGTTAACTGCTAAAAACATATTATCTTTTCTCGGTGAAGAAAAATGAACCGCCTTAGCAACTAGTTCCTTACCAGTTCCATTTTCACCTTGAATAAAAACACTTGATTCAGAAGTTGAAACCTTCTCTAGTAGCCTATATATAGCTTGCATCTTTTTAGATTTACCAATCATTGAATGATAACGGTATTTATCACCAAGCTCAGAATTCAGTTCATGAATTCTTTCTTCTCTTTTAGAAATTTCATTATGAAAAGTTACAACCTCATCTGATACGAGATCAACTAATTCTGAAAAGTACTCTAGATCTGCTGGACTCATTCTTTTTAAATTAGCTATAGCAGAAACAGCATCTGCTTCAGCAGCTCCGCACTCCATCATTTGAGTCTTCAACTCTTCAGCATCTGCTTCTGTAAATGAATCCATAACAAATGGAAAAGCAAAAACTGTTCCCATGTATTCACCATCTACATTTACTTTACTCGCTACACCTTTAATATGCTTAAAGAATGAATCAAAAACCACATGAGTTCCGGTGTTATCATGCAATCCATCAGTTACCTTTTCGATATCCTGACCCATGTACTCATAGCCATAACTCATTCCGAATTGAACTTTCATAAAATGATTTTTAAATTCATAGTCCTTATCTAAGTGCTTAGAGCGGATTTTATAATGAAGGTCAGTCCAAAACATTTCGACACCCCACCATTTATTTAGAATTTCTTCTAGCTTAGCGATTACGTGAAGATCACCCATCTCTTTCCAGTCAATCATTGGAAAACTCCTATAAAGTTAAAAAGCATTAGAATATGACACCCTAGTGCTGCTATTACTGTTTAACTTTTCGGCAGTTTGTCTAAATTCTTAAGACTTCTTGGAGCGTTGGTGAAAAAAGAATTTACAGGCAAGTGCCTAGAATCAGCAAAACTTGTCATCTATCATTGTAAATTCGAATACTTAAAGGTGTACAAAGTTTATTTGAGAAAATTAGTGGGTTTCTACGTTTTTCTTTTTGGCCGCCAAGGTGGCGTTGAGAAGCCTTAAAATCCGATCTTTATATGACTTATGCTCCCAATCCTGAGGTCCAACAAACTTATCTAAATGCCTCAATTGATTAGAAAACAAGTATGTTTCTGGAACTTTCACTGAACCATATAAAGGAAGAGAAGTTCCATCCTTATCAAGGCCAAATAGAACATTTTTTGGACGATTCTTCCCAAAGCGTTTGAGAAATTTTTTGACGGCCAACTCTTCATCATTAACAGCTAAAATCAAAACAGTAACGTCATCCTCACCCAATTCTTTAGCAAGCTTTAAGAAAGATGGGAGTTCGGCTTCGCAAGGAGCACACCAAGTACCCCAAAAATGAACCAGAGTCCCTTTTCCCTTGGATAAAAATGTCTTTTTTGTAATCAACTCTTTGGAATAAACATCAAGTGCCTGAAAATCAGGCATTTCTTTTAAAATCAAGCTCGGAGCTTTATTTACAAAACCTTCGTATAGACTTTTTTGATAATGTGAATAGAGGAAGGTTGTTGCAAGTACGGCCACAACAATAAAAGCTTTCTGAGAATGACTAAGAAATATTGATCCTGTTTTTTCCATCCAATACCCAAAAAAAAAGCCTTCTGACGTAAACGCGAGAAGGCTATTTTGATATTCTTTTTAAAAAAATTAATCTACTAAAGCAATATAGGCCATCTTCGCATTATCACCAACTCTACCATCGGCAAGTTTCATAATACGAGTATAACCACCACTTCTTTCTTTGAACTTTGGTCCAACTTCTGCGAATAGCTTTTGAACTGCAGCTTTATTGTTAAGCTTAGATGCAGCTAATCTTCTATTGGCAACAGTATCTGTTTTACCAATTGTAATTAATTTCTCAACATAAGGACGAATCGCCTGACATTTTGTGAATGTCGTTTTGATTTGACCATGATCAATCACTTCAACAGCCAAGTTACGAAGTAAGGCTTTTCTGTGAGCTGCGCATGTTCCTATTCTATGTTTCTTTTTACCGTGTCTCATTTTTAACTCCTGACAGTTTTATTTACTGTCCGTCCTCTTTGAGGTCTTTCATGATGCTATCAACTTTCATTCCAAGACCAAGTCCCATGTTTGTAAGGATCTCTTTAATTTCGTTAAGAGACTTACGCCCAAAGTTTTTAGTTCTAAGCATTTCACCTTCAGTTTTTGAAACAAGCTCGTAGATGTACTTGATGTTTGCATTCTGAAGACAGTTAGCAGAACGAACTGAAAGCTCAAGTTCCGAAACAGGCTTAAGAAGGGCACTGTTTTGTGGACTTTGAGTTTGAGCTGGCTTGCTTTCCATTCTTGCAATCTCTTCTTCGTCTTCGAAGTTAAGAAATACAGCAAGTTGGTCTCTTAGAATCTTTGCAGCATAAGCAACTGTGTCTTGTGGCTCAATACCTGAGTTAGTCCAAACTTCTAAAGTAAGTTTGTCAAAGTCAGTTCTCTTACCAACACGAGCGTTAGTTACCGCGTAGTTTACACGGTGAACAGGTGAAAAAAGTGTATCAAGGTAAATCCAACCTACTGGTAGGTCGTATTCTTCTTTATTGTCTAGAGCAGTAACATAACCTTTACCACGAGCAACCTTCAGTTCCATCTTAATAGATCCACCAGAAGAAATGTTAGCAATAACATGATCTGGATTAAGAACTTCTACGTTTGCACTTTCAGCAATATTTCCAGCAGTAACTGGACCCTCTCCTGATTTCTCAAGAGTCAATACAACGTCTTCTTTTTGGTTAAGCTTGAAATGTACTTCTTTAAGGTTAAGGATGATTTCTGAAACCTCTTCCTTAACATTGTTGATAGTACCAAATTCGTGCTCAACACCTTCAATTCGGATAGCAACAATACCAGCACCCTGTAGTGATGATAAAAGAACTCTTCTTAAAGAGTTCCCAAGAGTTTGGCCGTAACCACGCTCAAGAGGCTTTGCTACAAATTTACCGTAGGCATAGTTTGTAGTATCAATCTCAGTCTCTAGCGCCACGGGGCGGATCATGCTTGTCCAGTTCTTCGAAGTAAATGTATCCATCGAAATATTCTCCTTAAATTAAATACTAAAATTAAACTCTTCTTCTCTTTGGAGCTCTACAACCATTGTGAGGAATCGGGCTTCTGTCAGAAACAGCAGTGATTCTCAGTCCAGCTTGAACTAGTGCACGAACAGCGTTTTCACGTCCAGCACCCGGTCCCTTAACTCGAACTTCAACAGTTTTTAGTCCATGCTCCATTGCTCTTTTAGCA
>JAIBDQ010000218.1 GCA_024686135.1 Halobacteriovorax sp.
AACATCTTTATGATCAACAAGAGCGGCACCAGTAGGACCTTCTCCAGTTACGATATTTACAACACCAGCTGGAAGCTCAGCCTCCCTACAAACTTCAGCAAGAAGAAGTGCCGTGAGAGGAGTTTGTTCCGCTGGCTTAAGCACAACAGTGTTTCCACAAGCTAGGGCCGGAGCAATCTTCCAAGCGGCCATAAGAAGTGGAAAGTTCCATGGAATAATCTGACCACATACACCTATCGATTTTACATCTTTACCTGGGTAAACATATTCAAGCTTATCGGCCCATCCGGCGTTATAGAAGAAGTGAGCAGCCGCTAATGGAATATCCACATCTCTTGATTCTTTAATTGGTTTTCCGCCATCTAAAGTTTCAAGCACAGCAAATTCTCTAGCACGCTCTTGCATAATTCTTGCGATTCTAAAAAGATACTTTCCACGCTCTTTTCCAGACATCTTACCCCACTCACCTTCATAGGCTTTACGAGCAGCTTTTACAGCTTTATCAATATCTTTCTCATTTCCAATGGCATACTTACCGAGAGATTCTTCTGTGGCTGGGTTTTCATTGTTTAAATACTTACCAGACTCAGGAGCGACCCAAGCACCATCAATAAAAAGGTCATACTTTTTCTTAATGCTAACAACCGCTGAAGACTCAGTGGCTGGGTCGTATTCAAAAACCATTCCTGGCTTTAGCTTATGAGTATTCTTAGTGACCTTCTTCTTTGCTTTCTTTTTTGTAGAAGAAGCCTTTGTCACTTTTTTCTTAATTTTTTTCTTCGTAGCTTTTTTCTTAGTCATGATTTAGTCCTGTGAAAGAATATCGTCGTAATAGTACTGTCCGCTTTGCTGCTTAAAGATTTGTTTGATCAAATCATTAAGAAGTGCCGAGGCACCAAAACGAAAGAGGTCTGGAGACAGCCAGTCCGTTCCTAATACTTCATTAACCATGCAAAGATAGTGAACTGCTTGTTTAGCTGTTCTAATACCTCCTGCTGGCTTCATTCCTATCTTCTTACCTGTTTCTTCATAGTAGTCTTGAATAGCTTGAAGCATAACAAGAGTTACCGGCATAGTTGCTGCGGGAGAAACTTTACCCGTTGATGTTTTAATAAAATCCGCTCCGGCTTCCATAGAAAGCCATGAAGCAAGCCTTACTTTGTCATAAGTCTTAAGTTCACCGGTTTCTAAGATAACTTTTAAGTGAGCATCCCCGCAGGCGTCTTTAACTGCAACAATTTCATCAAAGACTTTTTGATAATGTCCCTGATGAAAGGCACCACGATCGATAACCATATCAATTTCAGTGGCCCCATCTTTTACACATTTCTCAACTTCTTTAACCTTCATACGAAGATCAAGCTGACCGGAAGGAAAGGCCGTGGCCACAGAGGCAATATTAATTCCCGTTCCCTCTAAGGCAGCTACCGCATGCTTAACCATAGATGGATAAACACAGATGGCGGCTACAGAAGGAATTTCTCTGAAGTCATAGTTCTTAGAAACATCTTTTAACAAGTGCTGTGGTACCGGATGAATACCTTTAGCGCATAATTGCTTAACCTTGCCTGGAGTATCCATCCCTTCAAGGGTGGTCAGGTCAGTCATCTGAATGGCCAAATAAAGGGCATCCATTTTTGATTGCTTTTTGATTGATCGTTTTGTGAAGCTGGCCGCACGCTCATTGGCGTTCACCATATCGATGGGAAAATGGGGAATACTTGTCTTCCCTCCACCGGGCATTTTCACGGTTACTGAAGTCATAATCACCTCTTTATAGGAGTCAATTTTAATTGGTGGAAAGCATACGATAGACAAACTGCGTTGTCCAACCTGCCTTGCGACATAAGTATTTGATTTTAGTCAATTTAGGTATCTGGAAATAAGAAGGCCCCTATCTAATAGGGGCCCTCAGGACATTCTCAGGGGTGAGAACTATTTAAGTGCAGGCAATACTTTTTCAAGTGCGCTAGTTGGAAGCACCCTTCCTTCTAACTTTGCTGCATAAAAAGAGCTCAGAGTTGATACTTCTTTACCGTTAATTCTATCGAAAAAAGAAGTCTGGTATGAAACACCTGTTGCAGGGAGGGCAACAAAGGTAGGACAAATATTGTTCGTATAATCAGTAACAACAAGCTTTTCCATTATTCCATCAACTGGTCTCATGTCTCTCTCAGCAATATAAGAAGTATTTCCACAGTGATCAGTAACTTGACTCGTTAATTTTAAAGTAATCTCGTGAACCGATAGCACTGCTGGGCACATCATATTAGGAGGACAAACTGGCGCGTAGTTTAGCTCTAAAGAAAGTTCTTTTCTTATTTGCTTAACTTTTACAACTCCACCGTATAGGGCCATTTCATTTAGGTAAGAGTTTTGGTCAATATCCATTGATTCAATATCTGCAGATAAGACATAAGTTAATGGATGGATGCTTCTTGCCTGCGTGCTTACAGAAGCTAAAAGTACGATTAATGTTCCTGTTACTGCGATTAAGTTTTTCATGTGTTTCTCCAATTAAGTTTAATATTTAACTTCAAATCTGGGAGGGTTATAGATTGTTTTTGAATTATTTAAAAATTATAAGTTCTACATACAGTTCATAAGCTGTGCTTATTAGTTAAACCTTGGAATTTCAGCCACTTTGGTCTAAATTACTATGATGAATACCCGTGTAGGATTTACCATTAGTATAATAGGCCATTTGATTTTAGGGGTATTTCTCTATCTTCAGCGTCCTTCAAAGAAGCTAGACTTCGGAGTGAGGGATGGACCGATTGTCGTCAGGCTTCAAAAAGTATCTATACTTAAAAAGAAAGAAACAAAACGAATAAAGAAGAAGATCATCAAGTCTACTCAAAAAGTAGCCCCTACTGTGCCTGAGTCAAAAGAAGATCCAGAGGAAAAAGAAGTTGTATCGGAACTCCCTCCGGGCTTTGATAGTCAAATAAAGAAGTTCGTTCATCCTAAGTATCCAATACGGGCCATTAGAAAATCTATAGAGGGAAAAGTTCTACTTAACTTACTTGTTAATAGTGAGGGCGTAGTTGAAAGAGTAGATATCTTAAAATCAAGTGGTCACGAAATCTTGGACACTTCAGCTACAAAAGCTGCTAAGCTTTGGAGCTTTAAGCCAATGCCCAGTTCTTTAGAGCTTTCTAAGGAAATTGTTTTTAAGCTAAGATAGAGGTGTGAAGTACTTTAAACTAACCACTTATTTTAATTTTTTCTGTGTCATTCTAATTATAGTTATTGGTAAAAATTATTGGACTTATATAGACTCGCCAACTTCTCTTATTGATTTCAAGCATGGTCGAAAAGAGTTAAAGTACGCATCCGGAGCATGGGACGATGAGTATTTATTAAGTAATAAAAAATTACATCGCCAAAGACTTAACCTAAATGAATGGGGTGGATTCCACCACTTGTATCTGGATAAGGGAATCCCTACTCAAAACTTAAATATAAGTTTTGATTTCCACTTATCTCCAGATTCATATCTCTACTTTTTCCTAGACCAGTCAAACTTAAGTTCGATCAAATCCATACGTTTAAGTAGAAATAGTCTTTACCCCCCAGCTTATTTAGAGATTGATAACTTTGGAGCTTTTTTAAAGAAAGAAGCGCTTCCAGCGTTGAGCCTAAAGGAAATTAATAGATTAAGAGTTCATTATAACAACCATAAAACACAAATCTTTATTAATAATCGGCTGCTATTTGAAAAGGAAGCTATAGATTCTTCCTTTGTTCAAGTTGGCTTCATGGGCTCTGATGAAAAAACTCCCGTTTGGGTCGATAATCTTCTAGTACCTGGAAAAAAGTATAGTTTTAATTTTTATGAATCTTACAATTCGTTTAATGAAGATCTTTTAATAGTTTTTACTCTTATTGTATTGACCCTAGTTTGTTTTAAATACATTAAAGATAAGATAAGCCTTCTTATTTTATCCTCAAGCCTAAACTTGTTGTCTTTAACCTCAATTTTATTTGTATATTTATCTCTTCCCTCTTTAATAAGTATACCTAAGGGAAAACTAGTCCTTCCTCAACATGTAGAAGAGAGGCTTTTAAAAACATTAAGCAATACTAGTGCTTCAAAAGTAGCTTTCTTTGGTGGTTCTAAAACTTTGGGTTTAGGTGCAATTCCTATCGAAAAGAACTGGGTGAATACAATTATAGAAAGATTTTCCTTGGATGCTAAAAACTTTGCAGAAATCGCAGCAAATTCCACGCATCTACTTGAAACTCTAAAAAAGCTAAAGAGGTATCCACATTATTTGATTCTTCATTCTGGTGTAAATGATT
>JAIBDQ010000202.1 GCA_024686135.1 Halobacteriovorax sp.
GTCTTCTTTGGTTTTCTAGAGCTTCCAAGTACTATGACCCTCCTTCATGGATTCAGCTTTACTTTTTTCATGGGCTTTTTTTGGTTTACTATGCAGTACTTCACAGGGCTTTTGGCCTTTTGGCTAGAAGAGACTTGGATCATGCGAGTTCTTCTCTCTATCGTCGTAAGTTTTCTCTCTGGGTATATCTTTCCTCTAGAGTTATACCCAGATTGGCTTGTAAGCTGTCTTAAGTTTACCCCATTTCCTTATATGAGTTATTTTCCGGCCAAAATTTTTATGGGTGTTGAGACTAATTTTCTGATGGGTTACTCCGTTCTGGCTTTCTGGATGGGTGTCTTTGCCTATATAAATCATCTTATTTGGAAAAAAGGCATGCGCCTCTACACAGCGGCGGGTATGTAATGATAGAAAGTATCAAGCATTACTTTGGCGTCTATCGATATTTTGTTTCTACTAGTATTAGTGAAGCCTTAAGTTTTAGAACCAGTTTCGTTCTATTAATTTTAATGGATATCTTTTTTTATTTTTCAGTTCTCTTCTCAGTAGACTTTTTATTTGATCACACTTTAAAAATTGGTCCATGGAGCAAGTACCAGCTCCTTTTCTTCATCGCCTTTATGCTGAATATCGATACAGTTCATATGGGAGTCTTCTCCTCAAACTTTTGGATGCTCGGTTTTAAAATTAGAACAGGAGAGCTAGATTTTGATCTCTTAAAACCTACTCACTCTATCTTTGTGGCCTTCTTTAGATACTTAAAGCCAAGCTCAATGGTGACCGCTCCAGTGGCCTGGGGGATTCTTATTTACTATGGCAATAAAATTGATTTGCTTTGGTATGACTGGCTTATGATCCCTCCGCTCATGCTTATGGGCCTCGCTCTTCTATGCGTGCTCGAATTTATCTTATCTACTTCTATGTTTTGGCTAGTAGAAGGAATGGGCGTAAATTTTCTAAGAATGCAAATGCAGCAAATGGCCCGCTGGCCAGACTTTATTTATAAGTACACCTATCAAAAGATATTTACGATAGCCGTTCCACTACTCCTTATTGGTTCCGGTCCTGTTCACTTCCTTTTTGATAAATCCAAATGGCCCTATCTCCTAGGTATGGTCGTTGCACTGATTGTCTCTAGCTTTATCTTAGCTAAGCTCTGGGACAAAGCACTTAGGCAATACGACTCCGCTTCATCATGATTCTAAGTACTTAGAAAGTATTCAAGTTCTTTTCTCAGGAATCCGAAAAGGTTCTGTAGAGAGAGAACCAATTTATGAAAAGCTATTCATTACTTATAATTATGTTTGTTTTGATCTCATTTGGAGTCACGGCCAATGATAATAATGGTGATACCGTCCCCATGTGTAACTTTGGTGGCTGGATGTCTTTCTTTGATAGCAAAGGAAATTGTCTCCCCCCCTGGAAATCAATCGTTCGTGAAGATGATGGAATAGCCGACTTTGGTCATCCTTATACAAGAAAGTACTCATGCGGGGCTAATGGTCTATTTAGATGTAATCCCCTTGTGTTTGGCCCCGGTGAAAGTGGCAAAGGTCACTGCGTTTCAACTGATGATAAGGATCCGAGTGCGGCCACTAAGGCCTGTATGGAAAAGATGAACTTTGAGGCCCAGCAAGATCATATCCAAAGACTATCTGAAGATCCAAAAAGTCATGCCCGCTATATAGGTGTCGCCGCAGAAACGGTTAGGTTTTGTAACGAGTCTAAAGCTGAATACTGCGATGAACTTGAATCGATGCTTACAAGAGCAACAAAGCAGCTTGCGACTTGTACTGATAAAACAAAGTTATATCAATATCTGCCATCAGTAGTATCTCCTGTTAACCAAAATGAGATTAATCAAATTGCAAATAATCTTGTCCCTGGGTTCGAAGCTTATTTAGCGGATCTAGAAAAAAGAAAAGAAGAGGCCCGCGCTCATAATGAAAAAATTTATAAAGAAGCAGTAACAGCTTATTCGCAATCATCTAAAACACAAACCATGATTAAAACGATAAAGGACAATACTACAAAATGTTTGGAAAAATCCTGTTTTAAAAAAGATGGAAAAACTAAAAAACGAACTGTTTACTACGATAAGAAAACAAAGAAGTATAAAAAGTCAGACAGAAAATCCATGGCCTATTGCTTTCGCTATGTTAAATACGGCATGGTTGGAAAAGGAAACTTCGTAGGAGAGAAAAATGATGTCCCAGGAAAATTTGCCGTTCACGCGGGTCACTCTCTTGAAAGAATTGGCTTTAAAAATATGATGGAAGATCCTGCTTTTAGAGGTATTACTCCTGAAACAGCTCCGGTCGGTGCTATAATAGTATATAGAAAGGTTGGGGAATACCTTGGTCGCCCAGGACATATTGAGGTAAAAGCCTCAGAAAATGAATATGTAAGTGATTTTATAAATAAAAAACCCACTACAGTTGGCGGAGCAAGAGTACCGATAGGAATATATATAAAAGTTCCAGATGATTTAAAAAGTAAATTAGTGGAGGTTCCAAATGAGTAAATTACTTTCAATCCTATTCTTTTTTACTTTAAGCTTCACAAGCTATGCTCAGGCGAAAGTTCAAGCGGATCTTAAAGAGCTTCAGGGAATTAAAAAAATAACGTTAAAAGAGACCGACAAAGTCTTCAAGACTTTTAGAAGTGTAAATAAGTCCCTTGAAAAAAAGATGGATGATAAAATCATTAAAGAAGTCGCAAGAATTTATACCCTTCTTCATAAAGTGGATGAAAACTATTATACGGTTGAACCTTTTAGCAAACTTCTAGAAGTTAAAAATAGTCCCTTTAAGGCCAAGATGAAAAAATACCTCTCTAAGAAAGACTACAAGATCTTTGAAGAAAATGTAGAGTCTCTTCTTAATGAGATGAAGAACGGAAACGGCTAAATTCATCTAAAATTGCCCAATTATGTCATTTGAGATAGAAAAGGCTCACTAGTTTAGGAGCTATTTATGGTATCTGAGATCTTCAACGAAGACCTTTGGGAAGAAGTACAAGGGTTTGATTTTACTGACATTACTTATCACAAGGCCCGTTCCCAAGGAACTGTGCGTATCGCCTTTAATAGACCTGAGTGTCGCAATGCTTTTAGACCAAAAACCGTAGATGAGCTTTTCCGTGCCCTCGACCACGCCAGATGTTCAAGCGACGTAGGTAGCGTTCTGTTGACTGGAAATGGTCCTTCAGCAAAAGATGGGGGCTGGGCCTTTTGCTCCGGTGGTGATCAAAGAATTCGCGGAAGAGATGGTTATAAGTACGAAGGCGACGATCAGGAAAAAAGCCATGACCCTGCCGCTATGGGAAGACTCCATATTTTAGAATGCCAAAGACTTATTCGCTTTATGCCAAAGGTTGTTATCGCTGTTGTCCCCGGTTGGGCCGTGGGCGGAGGACACTCCCTTCATGTAGTTTGCGACCTAACTCTGGCCTCTAAAGAGCATGCCATCTTTAAACAAACTGACGCGGATGTGGCCTCTTTTGATTCAGGATATGGGTCCGCTTACTTAGCAAAAATGGTTGGGCAAAAAAGGGCCAGAGAAATCTTTTTTCTAGGACTTGATTATAGCGCTGATGAGGCTTTTCAAATGGGCATGGTTAATAAGTCGGTCCCCCATAAGGAACTCGAAGACGTGGCCTTAGAATGGGCAAAAATAATCAATGGAAAGTCCCCAACTGCGCAGAGAATGCTTAAGTACGGATTTAATCTTACTGATGATGGAATGGTCGGTCAGCAGCTCTTCGCAGGAGAGGCTACAAGACTTGCCTATGGAAGCGATGAAGCCAGAGAAGGACGTGATGCTTTCTTAGAGAAAAGAAAGCAGGATTATTCTGATTTTCCTTATCATTATTAAAGAATTTTAAAGTAGAATAGACAGCATGAGCGATAAAGATTTAACAGAACTTCAAGAACAGATTAAGACCGTACTCTCTAGAGTTAAAAGACCTAAAAAAGTTGTGGTCACTTCAGGGATGCCTTACGCCAACGGTCCAATCCACATAGGACATATGGCCGGATGTATTGTTCCTGCGGATATTTGTAGCCGCTGGAATAAACTCCTTATTGGCGAAGATAATGTTCTCTTTGTTTTTGGAACTGATGACCATGGCTCAAACTCCGAAGTGGTTGCTAAACAAAAAGGTCTATCGACCAAAGAGTTTGTGGATGAGATTCACGCTTCGCAAATAAACTCACTTAATAATTATCAAGTAAACCCTTCCATTTACTCTGGAACTTCTCGTGAAGAGATGTACGAAGATCATGTGGCCATCTGCCAAGATGTTTTGAGGAAATTACATAAAAATGGAATGCTTTCTAAAAAGACGACTGACCAGTGGTTCGATACCGAACTAGAAATGTTCCTTCCCGACCGTTTTGTTTTTGGAACTTGTCCCAATCAAGATTGCGGCAATCAAAAAGCCTATAGTGACGAATGCGATGATTGCGGAAGAGTTTATGAGCCAAAAGAATTACAAAATCCAAAATCCACAGTAAGTGAAGCAACTCCCGTTTTAAAGCCAACCGCCCATTGGTGGCTTGATATGTGGAAAGTATCAGATCAACTTAAGGAATGGATCGGTAGCAAGGCTAAGACTTGGCGTAAGTTAGTTTACTTAGAAACTTTTAATACCGTCCTTCCCTCTCTTCAGTTTTCTAAAGAGCATGAAGAGAAGTTTAAAGAATTAAAAGAAAGCCTACCTAAACTAAAAAGCAGATATGCTCCAGGAAAAACAATTGTTGCCCAGTTTGAGTGCTTAACAGATCTAGAAATAGGACAAAAGCTACTGGCCGAAAACTCAATTGAAAGTACCTTAGTAGATGGCTGGGCCCATCGCTCTATCACCAGGGATGTTTCAAATGGAATTCCAGTTCCTCCGGAACTGGATCCAGAAATGAAGGGTAAAACTTTCTATGTTTGGCCAGAATCACTTGTTGCCCCTCTTGGATTTACCAAGGCAGCTCTTAAGAAACTCGGAAAAGACCCTGAGACTTACAA
>JAIBDQ010000101.1 GCA_024686135.1 Halobacteriovorax sp.
CAGATTTTCTAGACTTTAAAGTAAAAGATAAGCTTAAAGAAAATATGTCCTCAGCATCAGCCAAGCTTCAGTTGGAGCTCTTTCAACAAAAAGGTTTGTTGATTTTTAATGGCGACCATCACTTTACTAATGAAGAAGTCAGTCTTATCACCAGGCTTTTTCTTGAGAAGGAACTTAGTGGACTGCCTGCTTTAGAAAACCTAAAAGTCCTTTTTAAACAACCTATTCACTCTATGGGTCATAAGGCAAAGTTTAGAGATGCCCACCAGGCCATCACACTATTTCATAACAAATTACACAACGACTCACCTCTTGAACTTGAGTTAAGTCTTGTTCATGAAAGTTTTCACGCTATCTCTTATGAAATGTCGGTAATCTGGGATGAATTTCTAGACCTGTCAGGCTGGAAAGAAGAAGGAGACAAACTCTCTTATAATGGACATGCCTTTCATGCTTCACTTTTTAAGACTGACTCTAAAAAGATTGCTGAAATTTTAAAAGGTGATGAATTCCCTAATGACTATTCTAAGATGGGTCCAGATGAAATGTTTGCTGAATGCGCCACAGCGAGCCTTATGGCCGCACGGGGCAAAGCTATCATGAATAAGTACCCTAACCTCGTAAAATACCAATCTACGGCCATTCACGACTTGTTCTCGAACCACTTTCGAAGCCTCTTTAATTAGTGTATTCTTGTGCCCAATGAAAGAAGTACTTAATCAGCTAAGTAATATTAAACTAAGTTCAGAGCTTAGACGTGGTCTTGAAAAGGAATCCTTAAGAGTAACTCCTGAAGGTTATATTTCTGAAAAACCGCATTTTGAATCTTTAGGCTCAGCCCTCACTCATCCTAGTATTACAACTGATTACTCCGAAGCCCTGCTTGAGTTTGTTACTCCTATCTACAACGATCCAAGAGAGATGCTTAAGTATCTTGAAGAACTTCATCTGTTTACTTTAAAGCAAATGGGAGATGAACTTCTTTGGGCCAACTCCATGCCATGTCTTCTAAAAAAAGAAGAAAGCATTCCAATCGCTAATTACGGCTCATCGAATGTGGGAAAAATGAAGACCACTTATCGAAAAGGTCTTAAGGCCCGTTATGGTTCTGCCATGCAGGCGATTTCAGGAATTCATTTTAACTTCTCTCTAACAGATCAGTTTTTTGAAGAGTTTCAAAAGGTCAGAGAGAATAAAGAAAACTTTCAAACCTTCAAATCAGCCCGCTATATGAATGCCACAAGAAACATCCATCGTTTCTCTTGGCTTATTCCTTTTCTCTTCGGCTCTTCTCCGGCCATTTGCCGCTCATTTTTAAATAAAGCTCCTGAGGATTATAACCTGCAAGAGTTTGACGATAAGGGCACTCTTTATTTTGAAGGAGCAACCTCTTTGAGATTGAGTAATTTGGGATATACCAACTCCTCTCAAAATAAGATTAAGGTTTGTTATAACGAAATCGAATCCTACGCAAAAGGATTACGAGAGGCCATCACCACCAGTGAACCTCTTTATGAAAAGATTGGTCTTGAAGAAGCTGGAGATTATAAACAACTTAATACCAATATTTTACAAATTGAGAACGAATACTACTCTGGGGTTAGACCTAAAAGAGTAACTCAATCTGGAGAATCCCCTACCAATGCCCTACTCAGTAGAGGCGTTGAATATATCGAATTACGTTCAGTGGACGTAAATGCTTTTTCTCCCATTGGAATAGACCTTGAGCAAGTTCTCTTTCTTGATGTCTTCTTAGTCTTTTGCCTGTTAAAAGATCATGATGGTCTTTGCCCTGAGCGCACCAAGCGCTTTAGAGAGAACCAGGAACTCGTGGCCCGCTACGGTCGTAAAGAAAACCTTGTTCTTTTTGATGGAAAAGAAGAGATCTCCGCCACAGAATGGGCAAAAATAAGTTTTGCTGAATTTCTAGAAGTAGCAGCCAAATTAGATGCAGAAACTGGAAAATCAGAATACACGGAGGCTGTAGAAAAGTTTTCCAAAACTATTAAGGATACAAGCGGGCTCTACTCGGAACGAATCCTTACGGAAATGCAAAATTCTGGAAAGTGCTTTTTTAGCTCCACCCTAAGCCGCTCCCATAAGACAGCTGAAAAGCTAAGGGCTTCAGAGCTTTCAAAAGATGCTGAAGAAAAACTAGTTCAACAAGCACTGGCTTCTCATCAAAAACAAAAAGAAATTGAAGCAAGTGACAAAACTGACTTTACGACATTTTTAAATGAGTATTTTAAGCAAAATATTGAAGCTTAAGATTTACTGCCCCGAGAATTCACTAATAACGCCAAGAAAAGCATCTGCATAATTATCACATTTACTCTCCCCTACACCATTAACTAAAAGAAACTCTGAACGGTTCCTTGGCATCAGATGGCACATATCATGAAGGGTCTTATCTCCAAAGATGACATAAGGTGGAACATTTTTTTCTTCAGCAAGGTCTCGCCTCACAATACGAAGCTCTTCAAATAAATCGATTCGACCGTGAGTGGCCTCGATCACTCTGGAGGCACGCTTAGCAGCCACTTTATTCTCCCTGCTTTCCCTCATCATAAATGGAACTTCACCCTTTAGAAGTTCACCACTTTTAGGTGTAAAACATAGGCTACGGTACTCCCAGTTTTTAATAGCAATATACTTCATATTAAGAAGACCACGGATGACTATATTCCAGTGATTCTGTGACTTCTCACTGCCTATTCCGTAAACGGAAAGCTTGTCATGACCTCTTTCAATAACCTTGGCATTCTTACTTTTTCGTAGGACATCTACCACATGTCCCGCTCCAAAGACTTGTCCGGTTTTATAAATAACAGAAAGAACCTTTTGTGCGTCTACCATACCATCCCAAATCTCACCAGGGTCTAAGCAGGCATCACAGTTTTCACAGTCCTCACTTTCTTCTTCAAAATAAGTAAGTAGTGTTTTTCTTCGGCATTGTCCCGTCTCACATAAAGAAAGCATTGAGTCCAGCTTATGCTTGGCTACTTTTTTATAGGCGTCATTCGCATCTGTAGTCTCAAGCATACCCGAAAGCTTAATTACATCTTGAAGGCCATAAACCATCCAAGCATTTGATGGTTTACCATCACGGCCGGCACGACCTGTTTCTTGATAATAACTTTCAATACTTTTTGGCAGATCCAAATGGGCCACAAAGCGCACATCTGGTCTGTCGATGCCCATACCAAAAGCAATGGTTGCCACTACCACAATATTCTCTTCAGTATTAAAGGACTCTTGCGCTAATCTTCTTACCTCTGGAGTAAGGCCGGCATGATAAGCTACGGTTTTATGACCAAGAGACTCTAACTCACGAGCAACCTTTTCTACTTTTTTTCTAGAGAGACAGTAAACAATTCCCGTATCCCCTTCATGGTTTTCTTTTATAAAACGGTCAAGCTGAACAATATCGTTTTTACGTTCGCAAATACTGTACTTAATATTTGGACGGTCAAATGAAGAGACAAAAGTATTAGGCTCTTGCATGTGAAGTTGATAGGCAATATCACTTCTCGTTTTAGTATCGGCCGTGGCGGTCAAGGCCAGAATAGGAGCATTTGGAAAAAGCTCTTTTAACTTTCCTAAGCGAGTATAATCTTTTCTAAATTCATGGCCCCATTGAGAGACACAATGAGCCTCGTCTATAGCAATAAGAGAAATCTCAAGCTTTCTCAAAAAGTTCCCAAGGTAACCAGACAGCAGCCCCTCTGGAGAGACATAAACTAATTTAATCTCACCGGAGATAATCCTATCCTCCGCCTCTCTTCTATCTTCAGCATCTTGAGACGAATTTAAATAGATCGCCTCCACTCCATTTTCTTTTAAGTTAATAACCTGATCATGCATCAATGAAATTAATGGGGAAACAACCAAGGCTATACCTTCGCTATATAGGGCCGGCACTTGATAACAAACCGACTTTCCCCCACCTGTAGGCATAATAGCCAAGGTATCTTTGCCATCTAAGATAGAATTAATAATTTCGTGTTGATCAAAGCGAAATTCAGTATGCCCGAATGTATGTTTTAGTATTTCATGAAGCTCTGCGTCTCTCATGGGGTAATCTTATCTTTCGTGAGCCTAATCTTCTAGAAATTTTGAACAAATAAAAGATATACTGCAGTTAGACTAATTTATGTTCTAATAGCACTGCCTCTTTTAACAATTACAGATTACTCCAGTCTTCACAGTATGAGAAAAATATCCGAGCCTTAATTGGACTTTAAATAGGCCCTGAACGGGCCTATTGAGGTTTTTATAGATTTTTATTTATTGATCTCATTAGCAAGTTCTACAAGTTCTAAGAATTCTTGGCGGTAACTATAGCGATCCTCGCCTTTAGCCTTTTTGCCCATACTTAGAACATCCGCCAGTTTAAGATCACCAATCCTCTCATCTTTCTTCAAGATTTGAGCATAGGTGGCAACAGCAGTAGCAAACCTAAAATCCTCTGACGCTGCCTCAAACTTCTGGTTACTATCAACCAAAGGAAACTCCACCTTTGTGGACTTAGTTCCCTCTGGTTCCTTATAACGTAGTTTTACATTAAGCATCTCTGGAGAATCAATTAAAACAGGTGCCGCTTTCTCACTCGCCTTTGCTATCTTTTGGTACTTCAGCTTATCAATACCTGGTCCTTTAAACTTCACTCCCGCTGGAACGACTTCGTAAAAAGCTGTAACAGTATGACCGGCTCCGATTTCTCCAGCATCTTTCTTATCATCATTAAAGTCTTTGGCCTTAAGCATACGGTTCTCATAACCAACGAGACGGTAGGCAGATACTTTCGCTGGATTAAACTCCACCTGAAACTTAACATCTTTAGCGATGGTCATCAGAGTTCCAGAAAGATCCTCATTAAGAACTTTCTTGGCTTCATTCATATTATCAATATAAGCGTAGTTTCCATTACCATTTTGAGCCAGAGTCTCAAGGGTATCATCTTTATAATTCCCCATCCCAAGTCCAAGAACAGTTAAAAAGATCTTCGACTTAGCCTTTTCTTTAATAAGCTCTAGAAGCTGACTTCTTCCCGTAGTACCCACATTAAAGTCACCATCAGTTGCGAGGATAACTCTATTGATCCCCCCTTTGATATATCCTTCCATGGCCGTTTTATAAGCAAGCTCAATTCCAGCACCACCATTTGTTGAACCACCGGTGTTTAGTCTATTAAGGGCCTGAATAATATCAACCTTTTTGTTGGCAGGAGTTGGTTTTAAAACGAGCCCTGAAGCTCCGGCATAAACAACAATTGAGATACGGTCACGTTCATCAAGTTTACGAAGAAGCATTTTAAGCGACTCTTTTAAAAGAGGCAGCTTATTGGGGTTACTCATACTTCCGCTCACATCAAGGAGAAATACTAGATTTGAATTAGGTCTGCTGTTAAGGGTAATCTCTTTTCCCTTAAGCCCAATACGAACCAACTTATACTCACTATTCCAAGGGGACTGAGCCACTTCCATATTCACAGAAAAAGGAGTCTTCCCGGTAGGTGCAGGGTACTTATAATTAAAATAGTTAACAAACTCTTCAACCTTTACAGAGTCCTTAGGAGGAAGAGTTCCATTATTAATAAAACGTCTCATGTTTGAATAAGAGGCCGTATCCACATCGATACTAAAAGTTGAGAGAGGATTATCAAGCACGCGAATAAACTCATTCACCTTAGCTTCAGCGTAACTTTCCGTATTGGCCGGCACTATTGGCCCTGGAGCAATAAAACTATTATCAAGAAAACCTGCTCCCCCTTTAGTTCCAATATGAGCCACGGATTCCATAGATGCCTGAGGTGCCATGGCCGTTCTCATGCTTTTCATTTTACTCTTCTTGGCCACCATCTTTTTTCTTTCGGCTATAGCAACGACCTTGGCCTTAGAAACCTCTTCTTTCATGTCGGCCATGACCTCTTCTTCTATAAGATCATCTGATTTGCTAAAGACTTTGCTCACTTGTGAGTTTTCACTCTCCATCTCAAGCCCCGTATTTTTAACAACTACCACAACAACCATGGCAGCAACCAGGGTTCCAAGACCCCAACTTAGAAACCAAGCCTTCTTCTCTTTAGGCAGCACCTTTTCACGCTGCTCATAGGAAAGCCTTGGCTCTGACTCTGAAGATAATTCTTTTTTAAGAACTCCGGCCTGTTTTTGAATTGCCTCAACTTCTGCCTGCGCCTCTTTGTCTTTTTGTAATTCCATTTCAAACTCCTTTGCTTCAGTAGCGGGGAGTTCACCCAGTGCATAGGCGGTAAGACGAGGGTCATCGATTAACTTATTCATTTGTATCCTCCTCAAACTTGGCCCGTAGGATTTTCATTCCTTCGTGAATGAGAACCCCTACATTGGAAACAGAATGTCCGGTGATTTCAGCAATCTCTTTATAGCTTCTGCCTTCTTGAAACTTTAAGATAATGACCTCTTGATAGGTCTCCTTAATTTTCAAAAGCTCAGCAAAAACTTCTGTTTTTAGAAGTTCTTCCTCTGGCAGGTTTGTTAAAGAAAAATGCTCGTCTTCCTTCAATTCCATTGTCCCCTTGTTTTTACGGAGCCTATCGATGGCCAGATTTCTACAGACAACATAAAGCCACTGAGGAATGTGATCCTTCACTTTCGCGTGTGTTTGTTTCCAGAGTTTTAGCAGGGCCTCTTGAACCACTTCCCTAGCCGCCTCAAGATCGCCTGTGATCTTTCGGGTGTAGCGTAGGAGAGCGCCTTCATAAGACACCACCACCTCCTGGAACCACTGCTCTTTTGTCTGCACTGGACCTCCAAGGCCGTTTCTATAAGGACAACGGATGAGTAGCTATTTTCTTAGGAAAAAAATGATAAATCTAGAAAAATCGTTTAATTACCGCAGTTTATGATCGCTAAGGAGGCGATTCGATCGTGTTGTGACGTCTGATTTAAAGGCTGATTCATATCGAGTGTCGATAACATAAGCCTTCACGGTATATTTAAGTAGAGGGGCCACTTCCGTCATGCTCTCAAGGGCATTAACAATAACTCCCTTGTTCAAAAGAATAAACCGACTGGTTGAAGCCACTTCGTACAAGATCTTTGAAACCTCATCGCTACTGCTGGATAAAGGAAGATGAAAATACACTTCCACCTGCATATCAAGACTTCCCATATTGGCAGAGGTCACAGTGTCTGTAATAAACTTAGAATTTGGAATCGTAATGGTGGAATCATCAAGTGTCTGAAGTCTTACCGCTCTTAACCCTATTGAAGTAATATCACCATAGTGATCAGCATACTGAACTCTATCCCCTACTTGAAAGGGTCTATCAAAAATAAGAATGACTCCGGCGACAATAGAGGCGACTAAATCTTTTAAACTAAAACCTATGGCTACTGCTGCGGAACCACCTATGGCCAGAATGATTTCTTTTGTGGGCGAGATGATGGAAAAAACAAGGTAAGTACCACCTACTACATAAAAGAAATAAGCAAAAACTGCTTGAACTTGTGAAATAAGAATCCTCTTAGTAGGAAAAGACTCTCCAATAAAATCTGATACAAATTTTGTTAACTTAACAATAAAGCTCAAAATGATAAGGCTAGTAATTAAGACAAAAACTTTCTCAAAATTAAGAAGCTTAAAGAATGTGTCAAAGTTAGTCGCTGCCATTTTATCCATATATTAAATTCTTAGTTTTTAAATGATTTGCAAGTGTCCCGTACCACTCTCTTGCGATTGTAAAATTATTTTCATCGTCTTTAACAAGAAACTTTTCGTTTTCTCCGAAAATCAAAGAGAAGCGAACCACCCTGGCTGAAAGGCTAGTGGCCAAGCAACACTCTTCGAAGTTTAACTTAGTATGCTTTATAAGGGCGTTATAAACAAAAAGAGCGTCGGTATTAAGTTCTCTTAAAATACTCACTTTGTTTCTCTCTGGTAAACCAACTCGAATCGTTTTTTCATTCTCGTTAAAGAACTTTATAGACTTGAGCCAAAGCTCTTGTGCCATCGTCGGATTTCCGCCACTTTGTTCCCAAATCATCCTAAAGAAGTGAGTGCTCACATTATCTACGTTATTTCGAGAACCTTTCTTGCTTGTCGCTTCATAAATCGCCTTATCGTAGACGATCTTAGTTTTAAGTTCTGAATTTTTATTCAAGACAAGTTGTTTGATTTCAGAGTCACTAAAACCTTTAAGGATAAATTTTTGCCTATGGTGAACATGTCCAAAAAAGTCTTCAATATGCATCCATGGGTAGTAATCAAAGACATTAACCCAAAAAAATGAATTCTCACTACGGTTTACGATGCGAAACATTTCTTTTAGGGCATCAAACCCACCCGGCATATTAAGATAAAAGTTCTCTGCATTATTAAAAATGACGAGCTTATACTTAGCCATTCCATCATCTTCTTCTGCCTCAACATTTCTTACGGCCTTTCCTATAAAGTTTAGAAAATCCTCTTTTTTATAAATCTTTTTGGGAACATCGATTCTAACTGGGTTCAAATGAGAAAAAGACTCTTCTAACTCACCAACCAGTGCATTCCTACCTGAGCCAGGGTCTCCGACAAGGTGAATAAAGGATTCATTAATTGGGTCTTCTTCCCATTCCTTTAGGTGCCCAAAAATACTTTCTTGAATCTCAGCCAACCAAGACGGCCTATAGCTTTTAAGGTCTAACTTCTCAAAAGCTTCTCGGTAAAAATCAGGAATTTCACAATTTTTGACATCTCTTCCACTAACTCTTTCAACTTGTTGCCTAATAATTTTAGCAGCGAGCTTTTTAGTGAGCTCGAAGTAAGACAAGGCAAAAACAATTCGGTAGATGAACGCCATTAATAGAACGATGAAGAAGCTGATAATTCTTACTGGACCTAAGAAGCCTTTCTTAAATTTATCTACAACTTCTCCAAACAAGTACTCTAAAACCAAAGCTAGAGACTCTTTATTCTTTTCAGTTAACCTGGTGATATGAATGACCCCAAAGGTACCAATCCAAAAAGCAAGACTCTTCCAACCTAAACCATTTGAAATGAGAAGATAAAAGCTTATATAAAAAAGAACAAAGTGCTTGAGGCCATTCAAGTCCTCTTTTAAGGTCTCCATATCTTTTTTTAATACTGAATTAAATTGATCAAAGGCATTTTGAGAAAGCACTTTCAAGATGCTCACAAAAACCAAAGAGGTTGTAATTGACATGGAGATAGAGAAAATAAATTTCTCATAAAACTCAAATTGATCGTTTAATGAAAGGTTAACTTCTTCATAAATAGTTCCCGTTCCATACCAAAGGAGAAAAGCAAAAAAGCCTTTAAAGTAAGGACTAGAAACATCTATATAGTTTTTATTCCTTTGAAGGAGTTCAACTGCCTTTTTGAAAAACCATAAGAACACAAAAAGAACTAGTGGGACTAATGCAATAAGGGCTACTAGCAAATAAGGATAGTCCTTATAAACCTCAACAATTTTTTCAATAAAGTGCTGAAGCCCCGTTTCATAAAGCGATTGGCCTTTCAGCAAAAAGCTTTGAAGCTTTTCCATAGTATTCATGACCTAAAGTTTAGGCGGTCTGATCGCGTTTAGCCACTTATGCGCTATGCAAAATGGACAATATTCTTAGCCTTTAGCTATCATTGCCGTAATTTTAAAAATTGGAGAAATTATGAATATCGACCCACAAGTCTATATGGATAAAGCAGTTACATTAGCGGTTAGTTACGGTCCAAAAGTGATCTTGGCCATTATCACGCTCTTTATAGGTTCATGGATCATCGGGCTTTTAGGAAAAGTCTTAAGTCGCGCTCTTACCAAAATGAAGTTCGATGAAACACTTCAACCTTATTTAGTTGGAATTGCCACGACTTTAGGGAAAGTCATTCTTTATATTAGTGTTGTTGGAATGCTGGGAGTGCAAACAACTTCCTTTATCGCCGTTCTTGGTGCTGCAGGTTTAGCTATCGGTATGGCCCTTCAAGGGAGCTTAGGTAACTTTGCTGGTGGTGTTCTCATTCTTATTTTTAAACCCATCAAAAAAGGTGACCTAATTGAAACTGGTGGAGTTACTGGTGTTGTTGAATCCATTCAGCCTTTCGTTACTGTTCTTCTTTCACCGGATAATATTGTTCACTATATTCCAAATGGTGCCCTTTCAAGTGGATCCATTAAAAACTACTCCATCAATCAAGAGCGTAGAGTTGACCTCACATTTGGAATTGGATACGGGGACGATATTGATAAGGCCAAGGAAGTTTTAACTTCTGTGGCAAAGTCTTGTCCTAATACTCTTTCCCACCTGGGACCAGATGTGTTTGTAAGTGAACTCGGGGACAGTTCAGTGAACTTTGCTGTAAGGCCTTATTGTAAACCCGATCACTACTGGGATGTTTATTTCTATATGCATGAGAATGTAAAAAAGGAATTAGACAAAGCGGGAATCTCTATACCTTTCCCACAACGAGATGTTCACCTTCACGGACAAGCATAGGAGCTATTATGAAAATCATGTCACTCTTAACCGTTTTTTTTGTCGTTGGTTGTGGAACAGCTAAAGATGTTTATATCGATAATAAGTTTGATCTGTGCCGCAAGGCCTGTGAGATAAAGTACAGCAAGTACGATTACCAGAAAAAATCGGCCTGTCTAAATAAGTGCACCAAGCGTAAGTACGAGGATGCCAAATAAACCCTGACAAATCTCATACTTTTCAGGAAGGCTAATCCCCTAAAACCTAATTCATATCAGGGTAGGTTTTTATAGTGTTTGCTATAAAGACCTTATGATGAGATCAGAAAAAGACAAGACCTGGGCCATGAACGTTATAGAAGATGAGCATATAAGAATTCGCGCTTCCATCTCTATGATTAAAAATATGCTCAGCTTTCTTCAATTGGAACGCCCCACAGAGCTTCATTACAAAAAAATTAATGCCTGCCTTCAGAAGTTCTATTACGAGCTTAAGTCCCATTTCTTTAATGAAGAGTCTAAAGGGGCTTTGATCGATATTAAGGACGACTACCCGGAAGTCATGAAGGCTCAGATCCAGTTTAATAAAGAGCATAGAGCTTTTTTAACGACTATTCGTAATATGCGCAAAGTGGCCATGGCCTCAGACCTCAGTGATATTGCAAAATATAATGAGCTCTCAAAAGAGTTTGAAAGTTTTTGCGATGATATTGTTGATCATGATCAAAGGGAAACTGAAGCCTTTCAAGCC
>JAIBDQ010000045.1 GCA_024686135.1 Halobacteriovorax sp.
CTATCCACAACTGATTTATATAAATGCATCTGTTTTTGAAGGTCTAAACTCATTAAGGCCATTCTATGCTTTCATTAGACTCAGGTAAACATCTTATGTTTTGATCATTTGAAAAAACTAATAATTTCCTGACTTTAAGGCCTGAAAGACATGAGGCCCAATATGGCAGTAGCCACCAGGGTTTTTATCTAGATATTTTTGATGATAAGTCTCAGCATCATAAAACGGACCAAATTCTTCAATTGTAGTCACAATAGTGGGACCTAATGACTCAATTCGGTTTTGACTAATTTGCTTTTGCTCATCTGTCGTAGGAAAGATTACAGATCGATACTGGCTTCCGACATCAGGGCCCTGTCTATTTAGCTCTGTAGGATTATGCATAAAGAAGAAGGCGTCTAATAGCCTATCAAAACTTATAGCGTTGGAGTCAAACTCCACGAGAACAACTTCAGCATGACCGGTTTCTTTTCGGCAGATATCTTCATAGGATGGATTATCGGTTTGACCACCTTGATATCCACAAGTGGTTTTTGAAACGCCGGAGAGTTGCTTAAAAGCATGCTCAACTCCCCAAAAACAACCTGCTCCAAAACTTACTTTTTCCATTATCTCAAACTAATTTGGATCTTCTTATAACGACCATCACCCATAGATGTAGTTTTTACTTTTGAATCATCATGGAGGTGTTGGTGTACAATCCTTCTTTCGGCAGAGTTCATAGCATTTAAAACGACCGACTTATTAGATTCAAGTACTTTTGCAACCATCTTGTCTACCATGGAAGTGATTTTCTTTTCGTCGATCTTTTCTCTTTTCGAGCCACGCTCTCTTCCTCTGGAGCGATCATCTTTTCTTTCACTTCTAACAGGAGCACCTTTTCCATAGCTCATATTAATACGAATATTTCCGGGCAAATGAACTCTAGTTGTAATATAAACTTTAACAAGTTGCTCATAAGCAAAGAGAAGCTCCTTCTCATTTCTTGAGAAAAGTCCTTCATCGTTTCCAGAGAAGTTGATATTGATATCGTTCTTTTCTTTATTGAAACTTACTTTTACATAAACATTCAATCGTGAAATCTTTACCAGCTCCATAAGGAATGGGAGCAATAGCTTCTTATAGATAGGTTTTAATGTGAACTTATATGTAGTCTTACGTGAACCAAAGAAAAAGAATTTTTTAGGGCCCTGCTTTAAAACGTCCCATTGAAGGAGGCTTTTATCATTGATCCTGTAATAGCCCATTGCATTTTGCCAAGCATCTTTCAAATCTGATGTGGTCGTAACAAAAATCCTTTTGTCGTCAGAGCTTTCACTTTTAACATATGGAGGAAGGTCAATAAGTTTGTATTCTTTGAATACTGGCGGTTTTCCTTCGAATTTATCTTTAGGTTTATGATCTTTTTTATTCCCTCGTTTATTATCTCTTTTGCGATCATCTCTTTCACGAGGTGCATTTCTTTCAACAACTTTCAAAGTTTTATAATCGATATAAGGTTTTCTAGGGATATCAGTGGCAAAGCTGTCATCTGTTAAGTCCATTCTTGGAATCTTTGCATCAATTAACTCAGAGATAGGGTCCAAAAATTCACAATCCTCATGGGCACAAAAGCTTACGGCCTTGCCATTGGCTCCGGCACGACCCGTTCTTCCAATTCTATGGACATAGTTGGCCGCTTCTTGGGGTAAATCGTAGTTCACGACAAAGTTAACATCTTTTATATCTAATCCTCTGGCTGCAACATCTGTGCAGACAAGAATAGTAACTTCTTTAGCTCTGAACTCTTCCATAAGACGAGTTCTTTTATTTTGGGCAAGTCTTCCCGAAATTGGTTTTGCCTTAAAGCCCATCAAATTTAGCCACTCGGCCACAACATGAGTCATGAACTGGGTGTTACAAAAGACTAATGCGTAGGTATCTTCTTGGTCTCTTAGCATTTTTACTAGGAGTGGCATTTTCTCTTCACCGGTAACCATGGCAAGAGAGTGATCAATATTATCAACAAGTAAGCTGTCTACATTCAAACGAAGTTCGACTGGGTGGGAGCGAAACTTATAGGCCGTATTTAGTACGTCCATATTACTTGTCGCTGAAACCATAATAAGTTGTCTGTGGTCAGACATTTTCCCTAAAGTGAACTCTATATCTTTCTTGAATCCCATATCAAAAAGGCGATCCGCTTCATCAAATACAACGGCCTTGGTATTAGCAAGATCAACACATTTTTGTTTGATAAGATCTACGAGTCTTCCAGGAGTACAAATTAAAACATAGGGATGCTTTTTTAAGAGATCCTTTTGATTATCAATACTTTCCCCGCCAATTAAACAAGTCGACGTAATATTGAGAGGCGATCCAATTTGAGTAAAAACTTTATGGGTTTGTTGAGCTAATTCTCTAGTAGGACTTAAAACAACATAAGCAACTTTTCTTTTTTCATTGTTCATTAACTCTTCATCACGAAGAATCTGTTCAATAATTGGAATTGCGAAAGAGCCAGTCTTTCCACTTCCAGTTTCGGCCTGGGCAAAGATATCTTTGCCTTCTAAAACAGGAGTTATAGTTAATTCCTGAACAGGGGAGGCGTTCTCGAATCCGATTCCCTTTAGAGAATCAAGTAGGGCAGGTTTGAGTTCAAACTCAGTAAAAGGTGTAGTTGTTTCCATAGGCGAACCTTATACCGCTTTTAGTGCAACTTTACTAAAATAATCGAGTATAGGGCTGCTGTGCATTAAAAGATGTCTTTCTTTTTAGCCTGGTCTAAGATCTCGTTTATAGAGGCAATAATCCCATCTTGATTAGGGGAGTCACCATATATTGAATATTGTTTTGACTCTAGAGTTTGCTCATATACCTTTTCGACTTTTTCCTCTACCACACGTCCCTCGTCATAACCCAGTTTGTTAAGTTTAAAGAGCCAGTTAATCTGCAGTCTTCCATCGATAATTCGAAGCTGTTGATTTAGCTTTTCTATTTGCCCCATGTCTTTTCCGCCAGGGCAGGTGTAGGCAACATCAATAAAGCCTTTTTTGTTTTTCAAAGTCTTTCTTTTAAACCTAAAAAAGTTTTCAAAGATTTCAATATACTTAGATAAAATCTCAATAGGGTCTACTTGCAATTCTAGATGGCCACCTTCAAATAGATCCTCGTGATTTCCGCAAAAGATATAAGGAGATGAGCTTTTTTCAGTAATGGGACAATCTGAACTTAAAGTGAATTGCCATTCAAGGTTTTTCTCTTCGGAAGGAGAGAGTTTGGTTCCATTTGGAAAAGGATGTTTTTCCTTGTTAGAAAAAGCTTTTTCATTTTTAGCTTTAAGCTTTTTTGCATCGGTATGAGCTAAAGTAACACCATAATGAGAAAGGTCGACATCGTCGGCTCCATGATTTCTAATAATCAAGTTTCCTTTAATTTCCTGTCCTTGCATCCAAGACTCGCCTTGGATATCTAATGAAAATTCAAGAGGTTGTTGAAAAAAAGTGCCTTTCATTTATCTTCCTTGTTATGATTGGAGGCATCTTATTAAAGGATTTTTAAAAATGGAAGATGTTTTAAAATTTTGGTTTAAAGAACTAGAAGAAAAACAGTGGTGGGTAAAAGACCTAAGCTTAGATACTGTTATCAAAGAAAGATTTGAAGACGTTCACACAAAAGCAAATGCCAGTGAACTTAAAAACTGGAGAGATACTGCCGAAGGGCGGCTAGCTGAGGTTATCGTTCTTGATCAGTTCTCTAGGAATATTTACCGGGATCAGCCGGGAGCATTTGCGAGTGACGAGCTGGCCTTAAGTCTCTCCCGTGAAGCGATAGAGCTCGGTGAAGACTTAAAGTTAAAACCGTCGAAAAGACTCTTTCTCTACATGCCTTATATGCATAGTGAATCTTTGGCCGTTCATGATGAGGCAGTAAAGCTTTTTGATGATCTAGGATTTGAGAGCAATATTAAATTCGAAAAAGCTCATAGAGATATTATCAAACGCTTTGGCCGTTATCCTCACCGAAATAAAATCCTTGGAAGAGAATCAACCAAAGAGGAAATTGCTTTTCTCAAAGAACCGGGATCTTCGTTTTGAAAAAAAGAGTTGCTATTTTAGGGGCGTCTGATAACCCCGAGCGATATAGTTATAAGGCTTTTAAGATGTTACTTGAACATGGTCATGAACCACTATTAGTCTCACCAAGGCTTGGGGAACTAGAAGGGCATAAAGTTTATCCAGACTTAAGTTCTCTTAAAGATGTGGATACTCTTACCATGTATGTAAGTGATAAAATTTCTAATGGTCTTAAAGATAAAATTATTTCCTTAAAGCCTAAGAGAGTTATCTTTAATCCTGGTTCTGAGAATGAAGTATTGATGAAAGAGCTGGAAAAGGAAAAGATTGAAGTAGAACCAGCTTGTACACTGGTCCTACTTTCAACTGGGCAATTTTAACGAAAAGATGGAGTCACAATAAGTTTTGAAGTATCAAAACCTTGGGATCTCGCTTCGGCTTTTAACATATCTTTTGTGTCTTCTGATAATTCTGGAGTTCTAGAAAGAATCCAAAGATACTCTCTATTTTGCGAACCAACTAGAACGTATTCGTAGTTTGGACCTAATTTGATGATATTGTAATCGCCAGCGAACCAACCTAGCCACTTGAAGAAAGGAACAAAACTTACTTTTAGACGCGCATTAGTTTCTTTATCAACGACAAAGGCAACACCTTTAGCATCTTTGGTTTTTAGTTTTCCATTTTTCTTTTTCTTCACACAAGTATTAACAACTTTTACTTTTCCTTTTTTAGTAAGAGTGTAATCAGCAGTTACGTTACCGCAGCCTTTTTCAAATTTAATATCAAATCTTTCAAGTTCATACCAAAGACCTTGGTACTTTTGAATATCGACATTTTGCTCTACACGTAATGGCTCGTGACCATTCATGCCTGCACATGCTACTGTGGTGACACTAAAAAATAGGATCATAGTTAGAATGTTTTTCATTTTTAACTCCTTGTTAATGAAGTTAAATTACCAAGACTAATGTTAGACGAGAAGTAGACAGTGGTTAGACATGTAAAAAGGAACGACGCATGAAGTATCTGATTATATTAATTTTATCGATTGGACTTGTTTCTTGTGCAGGAATGAGAGAAGAAATTAAATATGACGTGAATGGTCAAGAACATATCGGTTACTATGCCGCGCCAAATGGTTCTTCTTTAAAACCTGGGATTATCATCGTTCACGAATGGTGGGGTCATAACGAGTATGTAAGAAAAAGGGCCAGACAACTTTCAAAAATGGGTTATCACGCTTTGGCCCTAGATATGTATGGTGAAGGAAAAAATACTTCTCATCCTAAAGACGCTAAAAAGTTTGCCATGATGTCCATGAAAGATCCTGCTCTTGCAAAAAAGAGATTTGAAAAAGCCCTAGAGGTATTAAAGTCAAAAGAAGGTGTTGATTCAAATAAAATTGGGGCCATTGGATATTGCTTTGGTGGAGCTGTTGTTTTAAACATGGCCAGAGCTGGTCTTCCTCTGGATGCAGTCGTTTCTTTTCATGGTTCACTAAAAACGAAAAAGAAGGCTAATAAAGGTGACATCAAAGGAAAAGTCTTAGTATTGAATGGCGCTGAAGACCCAATGGTCACTCAAGCTGAAATAAAATCTTTTAAAAGTGAAATGAGAAAAGCTCAAGTGAGCTATGAATTTATAAATTATCCAGGAGCTGTTCATGCTTTTACAAATCCGGGGGCAACGGCCATAGGGAATAAGTATGACCTTCCGGTGGCCTATCATAAGGAATCGGATCTAAGTTCTTGGAAAACGATGGAAGACTTTTTAAAAGTCGAATTGAGGTAAGTAAGATGAGTGATAAAGTAACGGCCAGCCATATTTTAGTGGATCAAGAATTTGAGGCTCAAGATTTGGTTAAAAAGTTAGAAGACGGAAAAAGCTTTGAAGAGCTTGCAAAAGACTTCTCAAACTGTCCTTCTGGGAAATCGGGTGGAAGTTTAGGGGAGTTCGGAAAAGGAATGATGGTGCAAGAGTTTGAGAAAGCGGCATTTGCTCTAAATCCTGGGGAAGTGTCTGGGCCTGTAAAAACTCAGTTTGGTTACCATCTTATCAAACGAGAAGCTTAGGTAAGTATCTGATTTTAATACTGTCTAATTGTCTGACAGTAACATTATTACAAGCTTTTAATAATGCGCTGCGCATAAACTGATTTTTTTGGTAAAAGAGGTAGACCTAAAACCTTGAAAACTGAAAAAGTGAGCTTTTTATGCGTACACTCTTGGCCCTTTCCTTTGCCTCTTTAACTATTGGTGCTGCCTATGCAGCTGATGAAAAGCCAGTTTGTGAGTTTGTTAAAGAGCATATGGCAAAAGGTCTTGGCCTCCATGCTGAATGTAAATCAGACTATTCCATTTACTGTAAAGATACAGCAACCAATAGGAAGAAAGGGTGTGGCGCTTATAAGAGAGCCTCAAAAAATACTAATGTTAAGATAGCCGGGTTTAATGTTTATAACCTCGGAATGGGACAAGACTTTAGTGGAAATCTTTTAACCGGACTTAAGCAGAATCATATTCTAGCAGAAACGATCGCTCAATTTGATTTAACCGGAGCAGTTGAACTTAAGCATTTAGCTAAAGAAGATCGTTCATTCAATGAAAAACTTCTAAATACGATTAATGATTTAAAGAGTGGTAAGAGAAAACTAATGAAGTTTGTTTCTCGAACAAATGAGAAAAGTGAAATCACGGTTGAGGAAATAGAGGGAAAATTTCGAGTTCCACAATATTTGAATGTTTTAAAGGAACTTATAAAGATAGACTCGAACTTTGCCTTAGTTCTTTCAAATGACCTTTACCCAAGGTTATCAGACGACCTATTAAATAATGAAATAGCAGGTTTCTTTTATAAGAAGAATAAATTTAATTTACGTAATACAAAGTACTGTGGACCTGGAGTAAAGGCCTGTACGGTTAAAACAAAAGAGTTTTCAGCTGAAATTGCGAGAAAGCCTTTTCTCGCCACATTTAAAGCCGGAAAGATGGAATTCACTATGGCGGCAGTTCATTTTCGCTTCAGAAGACCCACGAAGAAAGTGAATAAAAAACCTGTCCTCGATGAAGCACTATACAATCCTATGATGGAAGTTTTCGATTTTTCTAAGGAAACGGGATACGAATTCAAAAATAATAAAACTCAGCAAAATATAAAGCACGAAACTTCTTCAAGATTTGCAGAAGCTAAAATGGTGATTGACTTTTTAGGGACCCAAAGAAAAGCAGGAAAAATTAAAGATCCTATTCTTTATGGCGACTTTAACTTAGCCGCGCCAAGGGCGCATACTCCGGCGCCTGAGCGTAAGAATGACGAAAGTTTACAAGAGGCCTTCAAAGTTGCATGGGATAAAATTCTTCCAGGAATGAAAGGGGCAGAGGTTTATGTGAACAGCCCTTCAACTGTTGGAAAGAAAACTCTAGGAAGTAACTTTGACCACCTTGTCTTGGCTAAGGCCGGAAAACTTTATAAATGCGACGTTGAAAAAGCTGAAGTTTTCGATTTCACTAACGAAGACGTATTTCCAAGTGGTCATGCGCTTATCAGAAAGATCGATAAAGAGGCCATGCTAGATGAGTTTTCAAAGGCCTTAAACTTTAAGAGCACTACGACGATGAAACATCGTTATACCTCTGGAAAGATGAAGTTCTGGGAAATCGGAGTCGATAATAAACTTATTGGTTCTTATAACGAAGGAACAAAAGTCGTTTTCAGCGAAGCGATTTCAGATCACCTACCCGTTTATATGAATTGTAATACAAAATAAAAAAATATCTTAACCCCCTAGGAGACCCTAATGAACATAAATCTAATTAAAATGGGATTAATTGCGGCCGCTTTGCTTCAAGTATCCGCAGTGCAAGCAGCCCCCACAACTTGGGCAAGTTACTGTAGTGATGGAACTGTTTTGCAAAAAAGCTCAGATATTCCTAAGGTGAACTATTCTAATTCTGTTGTTAAAAGAGCAGCAAAGAAAATGAGTGAAATTGAATTTACCGAGATAAATGCCAGAATGGAAGATGGTAAGACAGAAGGGACTAACTCAAAAGGCGATGAATTTACAAAATCTGTTGCTTTTAATCCATATACGGATTTTGAAAAAGTTTATGGTTTATGTGCTAATAATCAAAAAAATAAGGGAGAGTGTCCAGCTTCGAAAAAAGCTCCAGAAGGAATCGGGCAAAACACTCATAATATGCTTACTATCCTTTGTGGAGAATATCGCGACAACCTCTCGATGCTAAAGAAGAAGCTTCAATGGTTTGGAAAAGCAGATATTACAAAAAATGTTAAGCAAGGTTATACAAAATCAAAAAAGGTATTCGACCAAATCACAGGACCTGGTTATAAGGCCATGGTTGAAATTTCATTCGCCTTAAGATCTTTAAGACTTGAAGTTTTAGGGGCCGCAGGGAGTAGCCAACTTACTGTTGATCAGAAGTCTGTTCAGCCCATGACTATTTGTGAGTACCGATATATTCTCGACAAGTATATTTCTAAAGGAAAAACAGTTGCGAAGCATGATCATGCAGCTTTTAAAACCTATGAGGAAGGTCGCAAGGCTTACGAAAGCTCTTGTACAAAAACAGATAAAGATTATGTCTATGAATTTCGTGGAGATGGAAACCTTAAGGCTCAATCAATCGAGTCTAATGGTATGCTTTGGTTTTCAAGAGCCTTCTCAAGTTCATGTACTTCTTCAAGAAAGGCGCAAAAATATAAAGGTGCGATGACAGATAAAGACTGCAAGGATTATTTTTCATCTCCTTATAAGTCTCGTGAAAAGATTAATGAACAGGCATTTTTAAGAATGCTTTTCTACCCTGATACCGCCCAGGGACTAGATATCAAAGATATCATGAAGCGCTATTCTAAATCTGATTCAAAAGGATACGCTATCATCACCGAAGATATCACTGGTGATGGGGTAGGCGAAATGATCGTCTTAGACCCTGCAGTTGTCGCAACATGTGGTTACTCAACTACAGATGAAAGCCCAGGAGCTTGTCAGCTTTTAAAGTATAGAGAGATGGCAGGTAACTATGACTCGTACACATATGATCAGATTAATGATGCCGTAAAAAAGATTACTGTTATAACGGCCATGGCAGGTGAAAAAGCTATTTCTACGAATCCTGAGTATAAAAAAGTTATTTCAAATGCTAAGTATTGGGCCAAAAGGCTTTATGGTTCATCAAAAGAATACTTAAAGGGTGTAAAGCTAATTACAGAAGTTCATCCTAAATTTAAGTCGACTTACTTAAAATCTAAAGATCGTGGCTTCACTAGAATCTTTAAATCTAAAGCGGAAGCTTGGGAAAGAATCACGACTGCTTTAGATCGTCATACGGATTGGTATTCAATTGATACTCTTCACGTAAAGTCAGGATACTTTAAAAATACCTTTTCTCCGTTTGTTGCTTCTTCATACTATATCTATAATTCACATACTTTCGTGATGCCAGGATATGCCATGGGCAAAGATTATGATCCAGGTAGAATGCATTGGATGTTCGTTCAAAAGGTAAAGAAAAGTAAGTGGTTTCCAGCTGAAAAACTTAATAAGAAATGGCCACTACCAGTTGCTCAATTTGATATTATGAACCAATGGTTTGATGAAGTTACTTTCTCTAACTCAGGATTAGGGGCTTCAGAAAATGGTTGGGATCGATTTGGTAACGTAAAACCAGCTGAGATCGAGTCAATCTTCTGGCTTTATAATGCTGATAAATTTGAATTTCACCACTAAAAAATATGAAGGAGCCTTAAGGCTCCTTTTTTCAATCTACCGAGATAATCATAGCGCCCTTGTTTCCAGGCTCAAACATATGCTCGATTCCATGATCGAGTAGATAAAACATTAGCTGTTTTTGAATTTTACCGTGACCGGTGATGACTTTGATATAATCTTCACGTCCACTTAGTCTGATTTTACCAATCTCGTTTTCAATGAGTTCAATAGCATCTTCCACCAAGTATCCGTGAAGATCGATAGTTTGCATTATTAAAAGTAAAACTTAGTCTTTTTTATGCAATTGACATTGACCATTTGTGCAGTCGGCAGCTTTATGATTAGCCTTCTTAACTTTCTTGAGATCACACTGACCTGACTTACAACAGCTCTTATCTTTTTTGCATTCTTTCATGTGACATTGTTTTTTGTCGCCACACTTCTTTTTACCTTTGCATTTCTTCTTACATTTCTTTGGCATTTCAGCAGCGTCCACAACACCGTCGCCGTTTTTGTCATATTTTTTGAACTTGGCATCTTTATGAGCGTCAAATTCAGCCTTCGTAACCTGACCATCTCCGTTTGAGTCCATTTTTCCCCATTTGCCGCCATGGGCGCATGAGCTTAGTACTAGGATAGATGCTAGGATCAATAACCATTTCATAAGTAATTCCTTCGTTTTATATTTATAATATCCTTATTATAAGGACTCTTCGGAAGGCAAGCAATATGGGTAAAGTCAGGTTTTTGTGAAGAAAAGGAGATATTGAGGGCCGCCGGGGTTGGAGTGAGAGAGAAGGCGACCCTCAAATAAAATTAACTTAGGTATTTAAGAAACTCTACAACCTTCCATCTCAGTCGGTTAGTTAGGAGCTCTTCGTTGGAGTGGTAACTAGTCCAGTCTTTTTCTCGGGTGTTCCTCCTTGTTCGTATATAGTTAATAACTTCAAATTCTTCTTCAAAGTTATCTCGAGATCTTTTTTCATGCTCAGTCTTGATTAGGCCCATGGCCAATACCTTGCTAAAAACATCAAGGTAAACCTTCACCTGGGAAAACGGTGCTCTTGGGTCACGGAGCCTTTCAAGTAACTGACGCGTAAGAAATCTGGAGGCAAGAATACGATTCTCTGCACCGAGGGAGGGATGCATGGCCGTGTTAGCCAACTCTAGGAGAACCGTCCTTTGTTCGAAAAGACTTGTTGGGGAGATTTCTGTGTTCATTTCTTCAAGGTTGATGGCTGAGTTCATTTCTTTGCCTCCAGTTTCGTTTGCGTTGAAACCAAAGTAACAAAGAGCTTTGTTAAGTCCGTCAGGAGTTTGTTAACTGCCCGTGAGAAGATATAAGTTTCTGAAATTATAGGAATGTACTAGCTGGCAACCTTGTAATTATTATCTGCTTTTTGGCCTTCATCTAAAATATAGTCGATTAACTGATTGGATAAAACCCTCTGTATCGCATTCATCATCTTAGGTTTTTTAGATATAAGATCCTTAAGCTGATCTTTTTCCCAAAAGAAGTAACTGATTTCACCAATTGAGGAAACCTCAGCTTTGGTAGGCTCATCTGTTAAGAAGCTCATCTCACCTAAAAAATGACCTTTACCTAGACGGCATACTTCCCGTCCATTGGAAGTGACTTGAACTTCACCATCAATCACCACCATCAAGGCTTCAACTGCACAGTGCTGTTCAATAAGAACTTCATTTTTCTCACTAGTACGAAGGTATCCATTTTTAACTAACTTCTTAAACTCAGCACTGGTTAGGTCTGCAAAAAACCTGTCATGTAAGTAGGCCTCATATCCTTCAAGCTTGAAATTTCTTTTTTCAAGAAGAGTAATGGTTATTTGAACCACATTGGTGATAATGAAAATACAGTTCCACTGGATAGGAACCCAGAGTGGCTCAACTGGGACGTAATAATTATAAGCGATGGAAGTAAAGCTAGCGATGATGGCCAGAGAGCGTAACCATAGTAGGTTTCGAACAAGAAAAGAGAAAAATATTAATGTGTAGGCCACATGCCCTGCAATTTTTAAGTTGTCCGTTCCGATCCATTCTTCCATGACAACTTATCGGAAGCTGACCTCAAAATCATAGTAACCGAGTGAACTTGTCGGTGACAAAATGAACTCTGTTTCTCGAGTATTATCTTTGATACGATTTCTTATAGAAACAAATATTTACAAGGAAGAGAAAGTGACTGAAACCGCCAAGCGATCATGGATGGATAGCGTAAAAGTATTTCTAGATAAGAGATCAATCACAATGTTGTTCTTAGGATTTTCCGCAGGACTTCCCATACTTCTTATTTTCTCATCCCTCTCCCTTTGGTTAAGGGAAGCTGGTGTTGGTCGTTCGGCTGTAACGTATTTTTCTTGGGCCGCTCTTGGTTATTCTTTTAAGTTTATTTGGTCACCACTTGTAGATAAACTTCCTATTCCTATTCTAACAAAAATACTTGGGCGAAGAAGAAGTTGGCTTCTATGCTCTCAGTTTTTAATAATGATTGCTATCTGCTGGATGGCCATTACTGATCCGGCCACAACGGGCCTAACCTCAATGGCCATGGCCGCTGTTCTTTTAGGTTTCTCTTCGGCAACACAGGATATTGCCATTGATGCTTTTAGAATTGAATCTGCTGAAAGTGATTTGCAGGCCACTCTGGCTGCAACTTATATTGCAGGTTATAGAATTGGAATGATCGTAGCTGGTGCCGGATCTTTATATTTAGCTCAGTACTTTGGCTCTACTAAAGCTGACTATTCTCACACGGCCTGGATGTATACTTACTTTGTCATGGCCGGCTGTATGCTTTTTGGAGTAGCAACAACTCTTATGAGACCTGAGCCAGATGTGAAGGTTTCTGGGATTGAACATTCTACTAAAGACTATTTTAACTTCTTTCTATTGTTCCTCGTTATTGCTGGTTGTTTTGTCGCTACTTTCGCTCTTAGTGCCGACATAGTCGCTATGGCCAAGAAAAGCTTAGCTGATGTCTTTGGAAATAAAGCTCTAGCTGGACTACTAGTAGGTACAGTAAGACTTGCGGTTGCTATTGGAGTCGCAGGGTTATGCGCTCTTGGTATTGGAAAATCAGGAGTTGTTAATACCGATATGATAGAAGAAGGTTATGTTGCCCCGGTTAAGAACTTCTTTGAAAGATATGGAAGTTCATTAGCTTGGTCACTTCTTGCTCTTGTGGGTCTTTATAGAATCTCAGATATCGTTTTAGGCGTGATTTCAAATGTGTTTTATCAGGATCTCGGTTTTTCGAAGATTCAAATTGCTAATGCGGTAAAAACCTTTGGGGTTTTTATGTCTATCCTAGGTGGGTTTCTTGGAGGTGTTTTAACCACAAGGTTTGGTGTTATAAAAATGCTTTGGTGGGGCGCTATACTCGCGGCAGGAACAAACCTTCTTTTTATGTTACTGGCTAGCATGGGACAAAACACTTATATGCTTTATGGGGTCATCGCCGCAGATAACCTTGCTGCTGGTTTAGCGTCAGCTGCCTTTGTCGCCTTTTTATCTAGTCTGACTGATATTTCATTCACGGCCGTGCAGTACGCCATTTTTACTTCTTTAATGACTCTTCTTCCAAAAGTTTTAGGAGGATATTCAGGTAGTATGGTGGACGCTATTGGTTACCAATGGTTCTTTGTTTTCACAACGCTAATTGGAGTTCCAGTTCTTTGGATTGTTCATGTTTGCGGAAAGAAGTTTGAGCTCAATGAGTCGGCCGGAGAAAATGAAGTTTACGCCGAAAATGACTAAGATGAAGTTTTTTAAAACCTGCAGTTTCGCTTTTTTTATTCTGTTTCCCTTTTGTCTTTTGGCGTCAGGGGAGCAGAGAACCTGGTCCATAAATAAAGATCATTCTGAATTAATTTTTAAAGTGGACTACCTCTCTGTATCCAGTATCACCGGTCGTTTTGAAAAGTTCTGGGGTCAAGTTCGCTTCGATGATGATGGTATTTTGCCAAATAAACTGACCTTTCATGTTGAAGCTAACTCCATTAAAAGTGGAACAGATATGAGGGATGGACATCTTAAGTCCAAAGACTTTTTTAGGACAAAGGAATTTCCTAATATCACCTTTAAGTCAGAGTCAATTGAGGCCCTTGAACCTGGATGGTTTAAGGTTGTGGGGCAACTACAAATTAAGGATATCCTAAGAAAAGAAGAGTTTAAGATTTTTATCTCTGATATTGTCGATGATACTTGGGGATACAAATCTAAATTTGTAAAATTTAGTGGAAGTATAAACCGTGAAGATTACCAACTTGATTGGAATAAAGGCTTAAAAGGAAATGAGCTTTTGGTTGGAATGAAAGTAAACCTTGTGGGACAGTTTCAGATTCAACCTGTAAATAGAAAAACGCCACCTTCAAAGCATATGATTCCCAATACAAAGTATTCAAAGCTTAGAGATAATTTAAAGACAGGTAAGATATCAAAGGACGAATTTGATAGCTCCGTTCTTAAGATTGAAACTGAAATAAAGAAAAAAGTCTCTTCACAGGTTGAAAGTGAAAAAAGAGAGGATGACCTAGAAAAAGTTAGCGAAGATGATTATTTAATTAAACAAGCTGCTCTTTTGACAATGAGAATGATTGGCCTCGTCGCTCTATGGATGGGAATACTTGGACTTAGAAAAAAAATAAAAAATGACACGATCTTTGGAACATTAATTAGTCTTTATACACTAGTTTACTTATGGGCCTTTTGGTTCGTGCAATTCGAATAACAACGGAGAGTAAAATGTTTGAGGAAAAGAAAAATGACATCGCCCTTTTAATCCTAAGACTAGGAGGGGGAGGCTTTATGCTGACACACGGGATTCCAAAGCTAATGAAGTTCTTTTCAGATGTACCTATAAAGTTCGCTGACCCTCTAGGAATGGGGATGATGGCCTCATTGGTTTTAGCGGTTTTTTCAGAGTTCTTTTGTGCAATAGCTTTGATGGTTGGTTTTAAAACAAGGTTTTCGTCATTGGCTTTGGCCATCACCATGTTTGTGGCTGCTTTTGTGGTTCATTTGGCAGACCCATTTGGAAGAAAAGAAAAAGCTATCATGTACCTTGTTATCTACATCGCACTTATCTTTAGTGGCGGCGGAGCTTTTTCTGTTGATCGACTAATGAAGAAGTCTTAGTCCTTCTTAGAACGAACAACTGAACGCATGTTTTGAGCTAGCTCTTTTTTACGGATACGAACGTTCTCAGGAGTTACCTCAATCCATTCGTCATTATCAATCCAGTCCATGGCCCACTCAAGTGTTCTAGGTCTAACTGGAGGAAGGATAATGTTCACATCTTTACCAGCTGTTCTCATTGAACTTAAATGCTTCTCACGAACGCAGTTTACGTTGGCTTCGTTTACTTTATTATGCTCACCAATAACTTGTCCTTCGTAGCATTGCTCACCTGGCTTCACGAACTGCTCACCATTTGGAAGTAAGTTAAATAATGCGTAAGGAGTGATCTTACCTGCGCGGTCAGAAATAAGAGCTCCGTTTTGACGGGCATTCATATCTCCGGCGTAAGGCTTATAACCAAGATACTCTGAAGACATAAGACCTTCACCTCGAGTATCTGTTAGAAACTTAGAACGGTATCCGATTAGACCACGAGAAGGAATATCAAATTCAATTCTAGTTCTCTCGTCAGTTAAAGGGTTCATTCCAGACATGATCCCTTTTCGAATTGATAGAGCCTCAGTAATCGCCCCCGTCGTATCATTAGGAACGTCCATGACGACTTTTTCGTAAGGCTCAGTTCTTGCACCGTCCTCATCCTTAAAAAGAACTTCTGGACGACTGATCATAAACTCAAAACCTTTTCTTCTAAGTTCTTCAAAGATAATGGCAAGCTGAAGCTCACCACGGCCCTTAAGTTTATATATTTTAGGATCTTCAGTAGGTGCATATTGTAGAGCCACGTTTAATTTACAAGACTCGTCTAAGAATTCTTCTAATTTTCTTGAAGTTAAGTATTCACCTTCTCGCCCCGATAGTGGAGAAGTGTTTACGGAAACGTTAACTGCAACGGTTGGTGGTTCAACGTAGATTCTCTCTAGAGGTTCCTCATTGCCTTGGACAACAATGGTGTCTCCAATAAAACCATCATTCATACCAGCAAGAAGGATAATTTCTCCAGCAGAAGCCGTATCAGTATCAGTCGTTGCTAATTTATCATAAACTTGAATATTCGAAGCTTTGAAGTTTTTATTTTTTCCTTCAGCCACCATACAAGTGTAGGTCTCATGTTTTTTGATTGTTCCTCTTTGAATACGCCCAACACATTGCTGACCTAAGAATGTCGAGTAGGCCAAGTTGGCCACTAGCATTTGAAAAGGTCCTTCTTTGTCTAGCTTTGGAAGAGGGTAGTAGTCACTCACGATAAAATCTAAAATATCGTGCATATTTTCTTTTTTATCTGTGGGGTCTAGTGTGGCCCAACCTTCTTTAGCAGAGGCGTATAAAAATGGAATATCGATATCGAAGTCTTCAATCTCAAGAGACATAGCTAGGTCTAAAAGAAGGTCTTCAACTTCTCCTTTAACTTCAGCGATCCTCTCATCAGGTCTATCGATCTTGTTGATGATAACACCAACTTTTAGATTTCTTTTTAGGGCCTTCTCTAATACAAAACGAGTTTGAGGAAGAGGTCCTTCTGAAGCATCTACAAGAAGTAAGATACCATCAACCATTATAAGTCCACGCTCAACTTCGCCGCCGAAATCCGCGTGGCCTGGAGTATCTAAAAGATTAATTTTTGTATCTTTCCAAAAGATGGCACAGTTTTTAGCGGTAATGGTAATCCCACGTTCTTTTTCAATCTCGCCGGAGTCCATCACTCTATCTTCAATCTGATCTCTTTCATCATACACACCTGATTGCTGAAGCAGGCCATCAACTAAGGTCGTTTTGCCATGGTCAACGTGGGCCACAACGGCGATGTTTTTAATATTTGAAAAAGATTGAGTGCTCATAGAATTCCTATTTCTTATAAATCAAAATTTGATTGTTTGCTGGCATGGCAATATCGCCCTGAAACTTAAAGCCCCGTTTTTCAAATTGTTCATGCACATTTTTAAAGTCTCTAATACCTTGATGAGGAGCCATTTGTCTCAAATTAAGATGGAATTCTTCATTACTTTTTGAGGTATATTCCCCATTGTAGGTAAATGGTCCATAAACAATAAACAGTGAGCCCTCTAAAAGGTTAGCCCCAGCAAGACTGATGAGTTCCTCCACCATCTCCCAGGGCATGATATGGAAGGTATTGGCCGTATAGACAACATCGATATTATTAGCAGGAAAGGAGTCTTCTCCTAATTTAAAGCTTAGGGGTCCCTCTAAATTTGGTAACTTAGCTTCCTCAAGCCACATTTTTATACCTTGATGGTAGGTTGGCTGATCAGTCGTTATCCAAGTTAAATGAGGGAATTTAGAGGCAAAGTAAACTGCATGTTGCCCTGTCCCGGACCCAACCTCAAGAAGTCTTTTCTTATCTCCTAGATAGTTAGATAGTACATTATGAATAGGACCCGAGTTTCTTTCGCAAGAGGGGGCAAATGGTTTTTTCATAGGAGTATTTTAGTTATTTATAACTATTTGGTAACATCTATCTATGCAAAAAAATGAAATAATTAAGAAGCTGATTGATAATGTTAAAGAAGAGCTGGGTGGACTTAAAAAGGCCTATAACAGCACTCATTCTCTTATGACGGCCCCAGATATGAAGTCAGAAGGGAAGTATGATACTCGCGGAATAGAGGCGGGCTACTTAGCAGGCGCGCAAAAGGTTCGTGTGACTGAACTTGAGCAAGAGCTCCAGCTTTTAGAAGAAGTGAAGGTCAGGGACTTTAAGCCCGATGAAGAAGTAGCAATTGGAGCTTTAGTAGAGCTTGATCTCAATGGCTTTGTGAAGAAGTACTTTATATCTCCCACTGCCGGTGGAACAATGGTCGAGGCTGAGGGAGAATCTATTTTGGTAATTTCTGTATTTTCTCCAATTGGAGCAGAGGTTTTGCAGTTAAAGGCCGGAGATGATTTTGAATTAGAGACTAAGGGCGATCCACGGGAATATAAAATCTTATCTGTGTCTTAAAACAAAATAGCCACTGGCTCGTTTCCAAGGCAGTGGCCATTATATATAAAACTTTGCTTCCCCAAGCGCACTAGAAGCCGCTGGATCGAAACCCATTCGTCTTCAAGATGGAGAAGTTATACCGGCCATGACGAAGTTTTTCGATGCCCTGTGTAATATTAACTAAGTGTTAAGTATCTGAAAAATGGGGGGCGATAGCCCCCTTAGCGGTTATTTACAAGAAAGAGATTCGTCATCAGCTATGTTTCTAGCTTCAGCATTCATCGAATCAGAAGCGTTAACTTCTCCAATAAGACATGATTCTTTTCCGGCCAGTCTCACCACATATAAGCGAGTGTTAGTGAAAAAATCACCTGTTTCTTCATTAAAATCCTGGAAGTTTAATCTATAGATAAGGCCAGTCATTCTCACCATGCCGTCTTCTCTTTTAAAACGCCATTCGATCTTATCAGAACCCATATCATGAAAAGCACTTAATACAGGTAGTTCAATATCAAATCCATTGTACTTAAGTTGAAGATTGTATCTGATATCTCCCCCTTGAATGAAGACTTGATATCCTGAAAGACCAGGACACTGTCCTACGTAGTAATCAATCTCATAGGGAACTCCATCAACTTCAGGACTGTTTACTGTTAGGCAATCATCAGTTTTAACGGAAGTGTAAAAAGAGTCTGCAGCTTGAACTTGGTTAACGACTGCTAAAATAAATAGAACAATCCAGATTTTCTTCATCATGGGAAACCTCAGGGTTTAAGTTTTACTCTGAGGTTATATTTAGGAGCCATTCTTTTGACCAATAGATTCGAATGCCTTTGGAAAAATTACATTTTCCAGCGATCTGGATTCGCCTTGAGAAAATCTAACATCGCTTCTACTAGGTTGTAGATGGACTCTTTTTTGGCTTTAGGCTGAAAATTAGGTTGATCCTTGATCTTTTCTTTCATCATGGGGGCGTTCATCATAATCCCAAAATGAACAATATCTCCAAAGATCATTCGCATGGCCCAATGTATTCCTTCGTAAGGAACTTCGTCGCCAACATCCTGTCTAATCTTTTTGACGAAGAACTCATGACCGGGAGGTCCCATATTTCCCTTGCAGTCCACAAAAGCTTCATCGGGAATATTATCTAATTTTTCATTGAGAAAAATCTTGAAAGTGTTCAAAAGAGGGGATCCGTTGTTTACGAAAAAATCAAAGACTCGCCAGGAAAACTCCTTAGAGTCTATGGAATCGTCAGATCCAATTTGAGCGATAGATTCTTCCATCCATCTATGATTTTGCTGGAAAACTTGAGCATAGAGATTTTCTTTGTTTTTATAATGGTAGTTAACCGCTGATAGATTTACATCTGCTACTTTAGCGATATCTCTAATTGATGTTCCACTAAAACCTTTTTCTGCAAAAAGATGATTGGCTACATCTAAGATTTTTTGTTTTGTATCTTTTTCCTTAGCGTTCATTTGTTGCCATCCCTTTGTTCTTAAGTGGGTTCTTCATATTCATTATCTTATCTTGAAGTTTACCGAAATCTTCTAAGATGGCATAGGCACAAGGAACCCAAACGAGGGTTAATATCGTACCACTGGTTAGGCCCCAGGCCATGGCGAGAGTCATGGGAATCAGAATAGCGTCGTTTCCACCAATTCCGTACGCCGTTGGAAGTAGACCACTAATTGTTGTTAATGATGTCACTAAAACTGCTCTAAGTCTCATTCCAGAAGCTTTGACCAGAATATTATGAAGAGGTAGTTTTCCTTCTTCTTTCATCTGGTCAATAAAGCTAATAAGAACAATGCCTGAGTTTACAATAATTCCCCCTAGTCCAATAACACCAATAAGTGCAAGAAAACTAATTGGTCTTTGGTGAAAGTAGAAGGCCACGGAAAACCCAAGTAGTCCAAGGGGAATAGTTGTCATGATAATGATTGGTCTTAGATAACTCTTGAAGAGAAAAACGAGTAGGGCAAATATTCCAATAAGGCTTAAGACGAGAGCATTGGCCAAAGACTCCATACTTTCTTTGGTATTTTCAGCGGCTCCGCCAAACTTTAGGCTTACTCCCGGATACTTTGGATGAAGCTCATCATAAACCTTTGTAAGCTTTTTATTGGCAATCATCGAAGTGATCTTATCTTCGCTCACATTACCAGTTAAAGTTTTTGAGATTTTAAAATCAAATCTTTTGATCTGTGGCGTACCTTGCTCAACCCTAAATTTAGCAAAACTTCCAAGGGGTACCAGGTTACCTTGGCGATCTAGGATACGAATTTTTTCTAAGTCTTCTATATTTTCTCTAAAAGGTTCGTCGAAGCGAACAATCAGATCAATGTCTTTATTATTCAAGGTTACTTTTGCTGTTCTATTACCACTTATGGCGGTCTTAATTGTTTGTCCGATATTACTAACATCTAATCCAAGTCTGTCTGATTTTTCGTAATCAATGTCCACAAAGATTTCATCATCACCAATAACATCGTCGATTCTTAAATCGGTAATACCAGGAACTTTCTCTAGTTCTGATTTAATACCATTAACCATTCCATAGATTTCTTCCACATCATTCGATCTAAAGGTCGCTTCAATGGCGTTTCCTACGGGAGGTCCGTTTACAAGTGCCTCATACTCTAAGGTTTGAATTGTCGGATCCTGAACTTCTCTAAGCATGCTTAATACTTCTGAAGATGATTTGTTAAGCTTGAAGTTTTCACTTACATAGATGCTCAACATTCCAACACTATTTCCTTCCTTCGCTTTGGGATCCCCAGGCCCCATTGAGGCAGCTCCAGCTCTTCCGACTATATGAACCGCATCTTCACCAAGCTTAGCTTTAACTTTTCTAGAGAGAGCCTCAATAGTTTTAGTGGTCTCTTCTATTCGTGTTCCTTTTGGTGTTTCTACACGAGCTATATAAGCTTCGGTTTGTTCCGCTGGAAAAAGGATGAATTTATTCGCCTTGATCATCATAAAGAAACTGAA
>JAIBDQ010000060.1 GCA_024686135.1 Halobacteriovorax sp.
CCGTTAGAAACTTATTAACTCTCAAAAAACTATTACTGGTGATCAATTTTTGTAATTCAAATTTTTGTACTTCTTCTAAGATTTCTTTTAACTCTCTATTCAGGGTTCTTGATTCAATTTCTGCTTCTGGAGATAAGAATTGTTCACCCTCTAATAAATTGGGTGATTCACTTATGAACCAATTGTTATAGGTCGCTGCAAATTTAGAAAAACTAAGTTTAGTATGAAGGCTTCTATCGATGATCCTAATGGCGCGAGATTCCTCATCACGAATTAATCTAAAACGGGTTTTAAAACCCTGTAGAGATTCACTAGCAAGGGCACCTAAACTTGTAAGCAAAACTAATATGATCAGAATATGTTTCACCGGACCTCCAAACATGACCCAACGCACTGTTATATCTAAGATTTTCTACCTTTGGGAATCTATGATGTCTACGGCCCGAGTAATATAGTTGATGATTTCAGACGGCTAAGTTACTGAAATAACTTGAGCCCAGGCAAGCTATGCTATAATATCGTCAATTCAAAGTGAGAGGTCAGCATGAAAAAGAAACCGCTTGTATTCATTGTACTTGGTGTACTTCACTTAGTTGAGCCCATCTTCAAGATGCTCTATTTTAAGATGTCCACGGCCTTTGACTGGCCCACAGTGTTCACGAACATCATGGCCGTTCGCGGCGCTGAAGATGTTTTTCATTTTTGGTTTCTTTTCCCTATTGCAGGACTCGCGCTACTCTCAGTTAAGAAATGGTCTTATCCGCTTTTCGTCGGAATCCAGGCCTACAGTATCTATATCCATTTAACCTATGAAAAGTTTAGCTGGCCTTATCTTTCAGAAGCCCCATTTCTAGGCTCGTTAATACTTCTCGGGGCAAATATACTTATGATCATATATTTTGCCATGCCTCATGTTCGTAAACCATTCTTTGATAAGGATGTGCGCTGGTGGGAACACCACAGAAGATTTAATATTCCTTTTCCATGTACCTTTAGCATCGTAAATCCCAATAAGCTTGAAGATGCCTACGTCCTTAACATCAGCTTATCAGGAGCTTTTATCAACCATATGGGTATTGTGGAAGATGAACAGCATATGATGGTGAATTTAAGCTTTGAAGATGTTCATTTAAGCATCAAGGCTGAAAAGGTCAGCTCTCATGCCTTTGGCGGTAGTATGGGAATGGGCGTAAAGTTTATCTATGAAAGTTTTTGGGATCGTATCAGAATGAAGCGACTCATCAAGACCATTGCTAAGGCCAATAAAGTTCAAGAAAAGATGGCTCTCGCCGCTTAAGAATTCTATAATCTGGGACATGAAATATCTCATGTCTCTATTCCTTGGCATAATAGCCCTCTTTTTTCTTTCGTTGCATTTTTTATATTCAACTCTTCCTTCACATCAGGGAGAAGAAGTCCTTAAGGGATTAAGTTCGGGGGCAACTGTATTCAGGGATAAGTTTGGAGTTCCTCATATTGAGGCCAAAAATAACATAGATGCCCACCGAGTCCTTGGATTTGTTCAGGCCAGTGATCGTCTTTTTCAGATGGAACTTCTTAGAAGAATTGGGAGCGGTAGGCTTTCGGAAGTTTTAGGTAAAGACCTTTTAAAGACCGACATTCTACTTCGCAGCCTCAGGTTAAAAACGACGGCAAGAGAGATTATTAAAAGAAATTATGATTCATGGCCAACGGATCTGAAAAATGAAACTAAGGCCTTTTTAGAGGGGGTTAATAGTTATATTGAAACGATGCCACTCCCCTTGGAATTTTACCTACTTGGAATAAAACCCGAGCCTTTTACATTAGAAGACAGCATTGCTGTCAGCGGCTACATGGCGCTTTCTTTTGCTGAAGCACTTCTTGTTGATCCGCTTCATGCAGATTTAATAGATGAATTATCAAAAGAGAAATTAGATGAGCTCTTTATAGAAACAAAGAACGATAAAAACACAATTCTACCGAGGGTAGAGACTTCATTTTATAAAAATATCAGAGAGGCCATAGAGGGTCTTGAGAAAAACTTTGGACTTTTTCATGGCTCCAATAGCTGGGTTCTCTCTGGTAAAAAATCGGCCTCAGGAAAACCTTTGCTATGCAATGACCCCCATGTTGCCTTTAGCTTGCCGGGTATTTGGTATGAGGCCCATATCAAAACCCCTAAAAGCGAGCTTTACGGTTATTATGTACCCCTCTCAAATTATAGCCCCATGGGACATAATGAAGAAGTTGGCTTTGGCGTAACGATGGCCGAAGTTGACGACCTCGATCTTTATTATGAAAAAATAAAAGGTAATAAGGTCATGTATAAGAGTAAATGGGTTGACCTTAAGTCCGAGAAGCAAGTTATCAGAATTAAAGATGATGAAGATTTTATTTTTGACTTAAAAATCTCGCCCCACGGTCCCCTCTTAGATTACACAGACTTTGGTGTTAAGGATAAAAATCTAGCAGTAAAATGGTCTTTTCATCATCCTAAAAATGATACGGTTCGTGCCTTATATCTCCTGACTAAAGCAAAAAATACGAATGATTTTCAAAATGCCGTTTCCTACGGCGGATCGCCAGGTCTTAATATTAGCTGGGCCGATGCAAAAGGAAATATCGCTTGGAAAGTCATGGCCCTAATTCCAAAAAGAGCTAAAGATACGAACAGCAAGACAATTTTAGAGGGATGGCACGGTGAAGATGATTACCCTGGTTATATCGACACTAAAGAAAACCCAGGTCTAGTGAATCCTGATAGTGGCTTTATCGCTTCAGCAAATTACGCTCCTATATATTCGGGTCCGCACTATATACCTGGCTATTACCAGGCAAGCGAAAGATATGAGCGCATTGTAGAGCAAATTGAAAGAAAGGATGATTGGAACTTATCATCCATGAGAAAACTTCAAACAGACCAGGTCGTACAAACCGCCAGCTGGATGATTCCTATACTTCTAAGAGATACGAAACCAAGAAATCGTATAGAAAAAGAGGCCGTAAAACTAGTAAAAAACTGGAAAGGACAAAGCGACAAAGAAAGCCAGGCCAGTACCATTTATCACCTCTGGAGCGTTCATATTATTAAGAATGTGCTTATTGATGAACTTGGTCCCGAGCGCTACAAATCTTTTTCAAGGACTGCTGATATTTGGCATTTTTATAAAACACTTCTTCGAAATAAAGATTCTAAATGGTGGGATAATATAAAAACAAAAGAAGTTGAAGATGCTGATTCCATTATAGAAAAAAGTTTTTATGAAACAGTTGCTAGCTTAACTAAAAGTTTTGGTGAAGAGCCGAAGGAATGGAATTGGGGAAAACTCCATACATTGATCTACCCACATCCCTTCGGAAAGAAAAAGCCACTTGATAAACTTTTTAATAGAGGCCCATTTCCTGCCGGTGGCGGTTTCTTTCAAATCGACAATATGAGCAACAGTAGATCAGATTTTAATTTTAATATTACGCTTGGCCCTAGCGTGAGAAGACTAGTTGATTTTGCTAAACCAAGAAGTGCTCAAGGAATCCTACCATCAGGAAACTCAGGAAATATCTTATCGGAATATTACGATGACCAAATAGAGATGTTCTTAAACCAAGAATATAGACCAGCGTCTATGAACTGGACTTGGATTAAAGAAAACTCTACTAGTTTAGAGCTTATCCCGTAGCTAAACTAGTCTTGCCAGTACAGCTGTTTCCAACAATTGAAATTTTCTTTATTAGCCCCTCTGCCAAAGATCAAATCGAATGGTTTTACCCTTGAAGCTTGCAGTGGGTTTAGGATTGGACTCTCCAACGCCAGGACGGGCCTTAAGGGGCCTTTTGAGAATTATTCTTTTTGCTCCAGAGTTTATTGCCCAATCTAAAACTATTTCCTGATCCGTATCCCCACCAGTTAAGACTTTAAAGAGGGCCATCTCTTTTCTGGGCCTAGATTTTTTTACGTCGTCTGGGTACATAGGGTCGTAATAAATAACTTCTGGCTCATCATAGTGGCTCATCTCATGAGCGCTTCCAAATACAACTTCAAATCTTTCCATCATCTTTGGCTGTGTTCTAAGAGCATTAATAAGCAGTGCCGCGATAACCGGATGCCTTTCAAAGACTTTTACTTTATGCCCCCAATGATAAAAGCTTAAGGCGTCTCTTCCAGTACCACCGCTCAAATCCCACACAGTGAGGCACTCGCCTTTACCAAGGGCCTTCCCAAGGAGCTCTTTAGGAGGTGGACCTAATTTCTTTTGGAGGTCGGATAAGGTCTCCCTAAAGTTGAAACTTACTGCTCTTTCCACTTGATGGTGCTCGTCATACCAATGGAAGTTTAGCTCTTTACCGTCCCAATACAGGCCCTGTTCAGTGGAATCAGGCAGTTCACTAATTTCACTAAATAATAGCTTAATTTCACTTGGGGGCTCTTCCCCAAATTTAGTATAAAGAACACTTTGCATAAGGGAATTCTACTAGATAAAAGACCAGCAATCATGGTAAAAATTTACTTAATTATTCCCTTTTTACTCGGAGCAAAAGATGGGAAATCCTTTCGATCGTCTACCTTATAACCCTAATGAACTAGAGCGTGAGCTTAAAGAATTTTACATCAGTGCCAATGATGATGAAATTTCTCAAATGCTTGAGTCCATAGGCGCTAAAAAGCTTGAAGATCTTTTTTCTCATATACCTGAAAATGTTCGCTTCGAAAAAACTCCAGACTTCGGCCCCCATTTAAAATATGACGAGCTCATAGAGCATGTTGAAGAAGTTGCTGGGCAAAATAAAATCACGACTCACTTTCTTGGTGAAGGCCTAGAGACTTATAAAGTTCCAGATCTTGTTCCCTATGTTTGTAATATTAGAGGCCTTACAACGGCCTACACTCCCTACCAACCAGAAAGAAGCCAAGGAACTCTTCAAACTCTATGGCTCTATGCAAGTGCCCTATCTAAACTAACAGGCTTTGAAGCTATTAATGCTAGCTTTTATGAAAGATCAACATGTCTTTATGAAGCTGCCAATACTGCTCTTAGAATTAAAAGAAACACGAAAACAGTTCTAGTCTCTGAAGGTATTTACCGCGGGGATATGGAAGTCCTTCATACTCAAGCGGCCCATACAAAACTTAATTTTGTTCAAATTCCATTGAATAAGAAAACAGGACTAATGGATCAAGATGCTCTTAAAAAAGAGATGACCTCAAGAGAAGATATAGCAGCTGTTATCATTTCTCAGAAAAATACAAATGGAACATTAGAAAAAGTTCATGAACTTACCAATCTTGTACATGAAAATAACTTATTAGTTATTGGAGTAGTAGACCCAATGCTTTTAAGCACTGGTGGCCTCACTCCCCCAATCAAATGGGGAGATAAGGGTTCCAACATGATTGTTGGTGAAGGCCAAGGGTTGGCCATTGGACCAAATTATGGCGGTCCCGGTCTAGGGATCTTTGGAATCAGATTCAATAGCGAAGATAAGCTATCCATTAGACAAACTGCTGGCCGTTATATTGGTAAAGCAAAGGACAATTCGGGAAAAGAGGCCCTGGCAATGATTCTCTCTACTCGCGAACAACATATAAGAAGAGAGAAGGCCACGAGTAATATTTGTTCTAATCAATCCTTCTTGGCCACATTAGCTGGTGCTGCTATCCTGGCAAGAGGAGAAGAGGGAATGAAGGCAGCTGTAACGACAGCTAAAAATAATGCTTACCGCCTAGCTAAAAAGCTTACGGCTTACAAAGGTGTAAAGCTAGCCTATAACACAAGCTTCTTTAACTCTTTTACTCTAGAAGTTGAAAATATTGATACATTAAAAAGCAAAGCTCTTGAACTAAATATTATTCCAGGTGCCTTTGTAGATTCAAACAAACTTCTTGTTGCTACTACCGACATCCAAGGTGAAAAAGAGCTTAACCAGTTAGAAGATTTGTTTGCATCGGTTTATAGTGTCTCTGAAGAAGTGACGCTTCCCGAGCTTGATAATAAGTATCTTCGTACTGACTCTGTTAATCTGCCGAACTTTTCTAATGCTGAACTTATGAAATTCTATGACGACTTAGGAAAACAAAACGTAAGTCCAGATGATAATATCTACCCGCTAGGCTCTTGTACTATGAAGTACAATCCTTATATTAACGATTACGCTGCTGGTCTCCCAGGAATAACCGATCTTCATCCGGAATGCCCTGATGAGTACGCGCAGGGATCACTTCGCATTCTCTATGAAACGCAGGAAATTTTTAAAACTATAACCGGTCTTCCAGGACTTACCACTCAACCAGTGGCCGGTGCTCAAGGTGAGCTAGTTGGATTAAAGCTATTTCAGGCCTATCACCAATCCAAGGGTAATGCTCAAAAGAAAAATATAATCTTAATCCCTAGAAGTGCCCATGGAACAAACCCGGCAACAGCCACTATGGCGGGTTTTGAATCTAAAAAAGTAAACGGTGAAACAATTGGCATCGTTACAATTGAAGCTGATGAACGTGGACAAATAAAGTTTGATCAACTTCAAGAGATGGTTACTAAGTATAGTGACCGTATCGCGGGGATAATGGTAACCAATCCAAATACCAGTGGTATCTTTGAAGAGCGTTTTAAAGATATGGCGGATCTTATTCACTCTGTTGATGGTCTCGTCTATATGGACGGCGCTAATATGAATGCCATTGCAAGCTGGGTAGACCTTGGGAAACTAGGTGTTGATGCTGTTCATAATAATCTACATAAAACTTGGACCATCCCTCATGGAGGCGGAGGACCAGGAGACGCCATCGTAGCCGTTAGTGAAAAGCTCATTCCATTTTTACCAGGTATTCAAGTAATAAAAGATGGGGAATCTTTTAAAACCGTAAAACCAGAAAAGTCTATCGGTTCATTCCATCGTCACTACGGAAACTTTGCCCATAAGATGAGATGTTATACTTACCTTAAGGCCCTAGGAAGTGAAGGAACCAGAAAGATGGCAGGCGTGGCAGTCTTGAGCGCAAAATATCTTTACGAAAAAATAAAAGATACTTACCCTACCCTCCCAGTTGGGACTGAGAATGTTCCAAGAATGCATGAGTTTATTATAACTATAAAACCTGAAACTTTTGCGGCCATCGAAGCTTCTGGCACCCCAAAGGCACAGGCCATTGCTAAAATCGGTAAGCTCTTTTTAGACTTTGGACTTCATGCTCCAACAGTTGCTTTTCCAGAAGTGCTTGGGATGATGATTGAGCCTACAGAATCTTTCTCAAAAAAAGAGCTCGACTCCTTTATAGATGTTTTAAATGCTATTCATAAGTTGATTAATTTTAATCCTGAGGTCTTAAAAACTACCCCTCACTTTACTCCTATTGGTAAAGTTGATGAGGTCGGGGCCAATAAACTTCCAGTTCTAAGTGAAGATGTTCAAATACTGCCAAATGTACTTGAAAATATCGTAGAACCCGGAGAGCTTACGGCCATGAATACTCAGGCCTTATGCGAGAAAATAGTCCAAACTCATCAACAAAGGTCCTAAATTCGAGACCTTAATGCTCCGTGTAATTCCTACCCTAGCAATTGCGCAGGGTAGCATTCCACGGTAAGTTCTCCCCACATTCAATTATCCAGGGGGACAAATGAGAATGCCAAAACTAGCTCTAGTGGCCACTAAGGGCCTATTAATCGCAGGACTTACGGCCAATATAGCCTATGCAAAAGAAAACCAAACAAAAGTCATATATGGATCGGATGATCGTCAAGATGTGGCCAACCATCACGATGCTCAGCTAGTAAATTTAGCTTCTAGTGTCGCAGGACAAGTAAAGAATAGTAAATTACATAGCCTGGACAGTGAATTCTATGGTTTCCCAAAAAGAACTTTAAGAGACATGGGAATTTGTAAGTCAGAGAGATTTTCAGAACAATATACTTTACCAAGATGTACTGGCTTTTTAGTTGCTAAAGATATCTTAGTAACTGCTGGTCACTGTGTTGCCTCTGCCTCTGATTGTTCAGGACATAAATGGGTATTTGATTATACAGCAGGTAAAGAAAAGATAGCTAAGAAAGACGTTTACTCATGTAAACAAGTTCTTGGACAAAAGTTAACTGCAGGAATCTTTGCTACAAAAGACTATGCCATTGTTAAACTTGATAGAAAAGTTGAAGGAAGAACGCCTCTTAGATTAAAGATGAAAGGAAACCCAAAAACTGGAACTGAGATTGCGGTAATTGGTCACCCTTCAGGACTTCCACTTAAAATTGCTGGCGGGGCCAAAGTTACAAAGAAAAGAATTAACTTCTTTTATGCTAACTTAGATACATATGGCGGTAACTCAGGTTCACCAGTATTTGATGAAAACTCTGGTGAAGTACTTGGTATCTTAATTCAAGGTGCTAGAGACTATATAAGATCACCGAACCAGTTTTGCCAAGTTAGTAACAGAGTATCTAATTCTGGTGGTGACGAGAAAGTTTTCAAGATTAAAAAAGCGAAAGAACTTAAGAAGCTTATCGATTAATTAAGAGAGAGTAAAAAATACAAAAAAAAGCCTCCGTATGGAGGCTTTTTTTGTTTTAAAACAGTATCTTACGGCCTGACAAAAACTAGGCTTTTCTGTCAACGCTACGCAACACAAATATGTAAATCTATGCTACAAAAGCTTCAGTTATCTAGGAGCAAAAATGAAAGTATTACTAACAATGATTTTCTTAACATTAAGCTGTGAACTTATAGCTGCCGAAGCTGATCACTTTACGGATAGAGATAAAAGAACAGAAGACATATCTGAAACAGTTAACAATTTGGCCAACCAATATCTTAAGTCCGCCACCGACCAACTAAACGACCTAGGAAACTGTGATAATTCAATTAAAAGCGAAAAGATACTCTACAAAGAGCTTACTAAATACTTTGCTAACCATACAAAAGGAAAACTAGTAAAAGATGTTCTTCACGAAGATTATGTCGGCAAAAGAAAAATCAGTTTAAAAGAATCAGTTTATCAAAACTGGAGTATTTTAAATGGATATCTTCTAGGTAAGAAAAGTGCTGCCGACTCTCCACTTGCTTTAACTCCTATGATTAAAATCGGTGAACAAACCATAGGCGTCGATAAACTTGAGCATATGTTTGGAATGGGCCAAATTTATTTTAAAGGATACTATTTAAAAAATAAAAAACTAAGACGAGTCCTTAAAAAAGGAATCGCTTGGGAGAAAACACTCCTGGGGGGGAATGTTTTCGCTACCGGTGTGTTCGCTTATGCGGACTTAAGTGCTAACTTCAATGGAATGCGTTTTTGGAACCATATGCTCCAAAAACGTGATGATATCCTTGGGAGTCAGCATAACATCGGTCCCTATATAAAGTGTGAGTCGGGAAAATGGGAAGTTCAAAATAAAAACCCTATCGACTTTAAGAACTATATCGATGCTTCAATGGACGAAAGTATCAACTGCTCCAAGTTTGCATCTAAAAAAGGCCTTAAAAAGTTTAAGGCATCAATTAAAAGCGTTGACGCCAACTATACTTGTCCTATGAGTGATAAGGCTCTTAACAGCATGTACTCGAAATACGACGTTGTAACACCCAAGGATAAAAAGGGACGTAAAATTTCCCATTGGATCCTCAATAAAGAAGGTAATGGAAAGGTCTCTTATTTCAATGAATTCTAGTACTTAGAGTCCATGTAAACTAGGCCTTACGGCTTGAACCAACCTCATCTTTATCATAAATTACGTCCATGAAATATTGGGCGTTTTTTTTAGCTTTTTCTCTAATCTGTAGTGCCAATCTACAAGCTAAGCCCAAACAAGACTACTGGCCAACTTCTGCATGGAAAACAAAACCAATAGAATCAATTGGAATCGATAAGCAAAAGTTTAAAAAACTTACGGATTATATCTGGGCCAAAAATGTAAAATATAAAACTGACGCTTTCTTAATCATCAAAGATGGCTATATCGTTTATGAAGCTTACGATCGTGGGCATAACGCAAATAAAAAACATATGTTTTGGTCTTTCTCTAAATCAATGACCAATATCTTAATGGGAATTGCCATAAAGAAAAAAATCTTAGGTCTTGATGATTATGTTCACCAATATTACCCAGAAGCAAATAGAAATAAAGCTAAGGAAATTAGGCTTCACCATGTTCTAAACATGGCCAGTGGCTTTAGATTTTACGAAGAACATCCTCTCAATATCATTCTTAGTGATTCTATCTATGTTTATTACTCTGAGGATAATCGAGTTGACGTGGCCGCAAGTATTGCCAAAAGGAAGATGAAGCATAGACCTGGAACGCAGTTTAATTACGGAACACACGAGCCTATTTTAGCTATGGGAATACTAAAAAAGGCCATAAACAACAAAGAAAAATATAACTCATTTCCTTGGACTGAGCTTTTTGACAAGCTAGGCATGAGTAGTATTCATTTTGAGCAAGATCTCTCTGGAACCTTCCTCGGTGGAAGTGGTGGTTGGGGCACGGCCAGAGACTACGCTAAACTAGGCCTTCTCATGCTTAATAACGGAAATTGGAACGGAGATCAAATCCTCCCTAAAAATTGGGTTGATTGGTCTACGAAACGAATCTCCCCTGCTCTTTTTAAACCTAAAAGAGAGCGAGGACAGAGAAGGCTCAATGTTGAATCCTATGGCGGTTACTGGTGGTTAAATAAGAAACTACCAATGAATAAGCATAGACCTTACCCTCACGCTCCTGAAGATATTTACCAGGCCATGGGTTTCCGAGGACAGACGATGGGAGTAATCCCTAGCCTAAACATGATCATTTTAAGAATGGGTTCAGATGGAAGAAAACCGAAAGAAAAGGTTAAAAGAGATAAGATGTATAAGCTTTTATTCGATTCCATGGGATTAGATTTTAACCCAGGCAAGCATAAAAGAAATAAGGGAGGTGTTTTCTTATGAAAAAACTATTCCTAATTGCCGCTACCTTAGTTCTTTTCAACTCTTGTAAGTATAATGAAGCTCCTTCCATGGGTCTGGCTAAAGAGATGTGCTCATGTCTTTTTATAGCTAATCAAAGTAAAGAGTTTTGCGATGAAGTCACTAAAGAATCTCAAATCATGGCCAACTACAAAGTCGACTATGAAAATAAAACCGTCGTTGCTAAAGGGCTTGGAAAGCGAGCTGAGGGACGACTAAACATCAACCCTCGTTTTGGTTGCCAAATCCATGATGTGAGAAAGATCGCAGAATAGATCTTATTACCTTTCTACACCAGGGAAGAACACATGGGATTTCTTCTGCTTGGTAGATTTTCTTCCAAAAATTTCAAACTTTGGTTCCTCAAGATAATATTTATCAATTGGCTCACCTGTCTTCATCTTCTTTTCAAGAGCGTCTATAACAGTTAACGGAGTCCTATGGGCCTTTTTTAGAAGAAGTCCAACAAGAGGAGATATTCTAAAGCCCCCTCTTACAATACCTTCAGGTAAGGCCATTTCGTAGTACTTAAAACTTTTAATTTTTTTGCCTTTAATCTTCAGATTTCTAACGGTGTACTTGCCAAAAACATTTTTTTTCCATTCAAAGTCCACACCAGAAAAAGTTAGAGGGATTCCAAGATTCATACAGGCCCTAAAAATCCACTTGACCCAAAACCCCCTCACCTTGGCCCTGTAAACAAACCATCCTTTATCATCTCTAAAGTCAAACCATCTTGGATGAGAATTGTACAAATCATAACGAGTAACGCTTCCAATTGGAAAATAAGGTCCACCCATGCTTGGAGTATGAACTGAAATATCAGAACCTGTGCTTTCCATCACTGCATCGGTTGTGTATGCATTCCAAACTTTTGAGCTATCTCCAGGTTCTAAATGAGAAAAACCTACTTCTTCATATAAGTGATCAGATCCATACTGTTTTTCAAGGTCTTCTTTGGCCAATTGAACGGCGTCAGCAATCTCTTCATCTTCCTCAACATTACGAATAGGAACTAATTCATATTCTTTAATGCCCTTGAAGCCTGATTTTTCAATATCAATAACCATACGACCAAGAACTGCAGCATGAGCACCGGCCTGTACGATAGGAACCTTTTTGCCAGATTTGTTTTTTTCATAAGCGGGCTTATAAAGGAAGTCGTGAGAGTGACCACCAATGATTAAGTCTAAATTTCTGGTTTTCTTAGCTAATTTTTTATCTGCCTTAAGACCAATATGAGTAAGACCAATAATAACTTCGTTTCCTCTATCTTTTAAGATCTTGTCATACTTAACTCCCTCTTTTAGAGGTTTTCTAATCCCACCATTATACACTCTCCAACGAAAAACGATTTCATCGGTTGTTAAACCTAAGAAAGCAACCTTCACGCCTTCAATATTCATTTCATGATAAGGCTTAACATGTTTATTTATACCTTTATATCTCGAGTCGGCATAAAAATTGGCCCCTAGATACTTAAACTTAGGATTCACATCGTTTAAAATGGCATCCATATCATCTGTTCCCATTAGATAATCATGGTTCCCTATGACAGAAAGATCGTAACCAATTTTATTATGCATTTCAAAAGAACGTCTTCCGTTCTTCGCCATATAAAAGAAATGTCCTTCCATAAAGTCACCAGCATCGACCACTATAGTTTGAATACCTTTAGCGGCTGCTTCAGCCTTATACATTTCAATCATCGTTTTTAACTTGGCATAGCCACCTAAGTCCTCGTCATGCTCTACATGATCAAAATACGAATGAATATCATTGGTATGAAGAATTTGAACTAGCTTGGCCTGTACGGATGTTGAAAATAGGATGAATAATCCTAAAAATATGAAATGAAATCCTTTCATTGGCTACCTCTTCCTAAGGTTGACTCTCACTATGCAGTTAATTCCTATAACTGCTTATCGACAATATCATTGTTGACCTTTTCAGTTCCAGTCGATGTTAGAAGAAGTGGAAATATTTACAGCCGGTTCGGAATAAAGGTGTGATTTTGGCCCCACTGTTGACCTGTAAGTGCCTTATTTTCCTTATTACCCCAAGGGCCAAGGTCAGTTCCAAGAACACCCGTAGACCTAATTTTTGTCTCAAGAGCGTGCCACATTGTAGTCTTAGTCTTCTTCATTTTCTTAAGAAGGTTATCCACTGAGCCAGAGATTCCAAGCCCACCTACAACAAAGCCTTCAGGAAGAGCTATTGTATATTTTCTAGAAGCAACAATAGGCTCACCATTAACTAAGATATTTGTTATTCTAGCTTCTCCGCTTACGCCCAGAAAGTTATCGAGCCAATCATCAACATCAGTCATCGGAGTTTCTACGTCATGTCCTAAAAAGTTTAGGTCTATGACATAAGGGTTATTATCACGGTCAACTAAATCAAAAGTTACCCCGCTAAAGACTAGGGCCCTTTGAAACCCCATCGATAATCTAATAATACTCTTCAACATGGCACCATAGATTTCTGCTGTATAAATATTCCAGCCATTTTTATCGTCAATATCAAAGAACCTTGGGTAGGCATTAATCATATCTTCTCTTGAGATAGGCCCTTTTCCAAGTCCTGTTCCTGCTAGATTTGGTACGTGCACAGAAACATCAGCCTCTACGCCTTCCCTCATAGAGTCTGCTATAAAGGCGGTCCAATAGGTAAGTCTATCTGAGGCGCTTAATAGGTCTATAACAGATTCACCGACTATCTCATCGAGCCAATCACGACCATAAATTTCACCGAGGATTTTATCAGTTGTCTTAATATAGTCTCTGATTCTTTGGTTTTCTGGATAATTTTTTTTGATAACTGGGATTAATTCATACTCAACGACTTTAAGTGGTTTTCCCTTTACCAGATCTAGAACTAACCTTCCAACAGCATTACCATGCTCTCCTGCATGGACAATACCAACAGGTTTTCCATTCTTATTCTTTTCAAAATGAACTTTTCTTAAATAAGAATGACTATGACCACCAACAATTAAATCAATCTCGGAAGTTTTTTGAGCAATTTTTTTATCTTTCCAAAGACCTGTATGATTTAGGCTAAAAATATAATCAGCCTTTTCTTTTTTACGAATCCTTTTTGAAACTTTATGACTTGTTTTGATGGGGTCGTATATTCTTCCGTCAGAAAAGCGCCATGAATAGAAAAGTTCATCGGTAGTAATTCCCATGATGGCAACTTTCATTCCATGGATATTTTTAACAATATAGTCTTTTACGTAGTGCTGAATGGCCTTATGTTTATGTTTTTTATTAACTTTAAAGTTTGCACCTAAATAACTAAAGACCGGTGGTTTATCAATTAATAGCTGATTAAGCTCTTTAGTCCCCATCAACCAATCATGGTTCCCAACCGCAATCGCGTCGTAGCCCATCTTATTCATAATATCGAAGGTTCTTCTAGAGTCTTCTGCCATATAGTAGAGTGACCCTTCTAAGAAATCTCCAGCATCTAAAACTAAAACTTCCATTCCCTTTGCAAGGGCAGCTGCTCTTTGCTCTTCGATTATCGTTTTTATGGTAGCGTAGCCGCCTTTTGACTTATCCTGAACTGAGTCAGATAAAAAGGCATGAAGATCATTGGTATGCAGAATTAATAGCTTCTTAGCTTCTGCTCTTTCGGCAAAATATATAACTGCCGTTACTAAAAGAATTAGTTTGAAAACCAAACCCACGATATGCCCCACGCAATCTAAGATATAATAAACAAGAATTATAATTTACTGCTTTCTATGGCAACTGCTTAAAAACAGGCAGATAAAATTTTCAATCAATAAGGAAAATCAGCTTTTAACACATAGTAAATTCGGATAGATAGCTCTATAATCCCTTATGCTTAAACTTGATAAAGTAAATCTCGCTGTAGACGAGGTCATTAAAAAACTAGGAAATGAGATTGTCCTAGGGACACCTCTAGGGGCCGGTAAGGCCAATGGTTTTATCAACGAGCTCTACAAGAGGGCAAAAAAAGATAAGAAAATTAAGTTAACGATCTTAACCGCTCTTACCCTTGAAAAGCCAAAAGGTTCATCTGAATTAGAAACGAGATTTTTAAAACCATTTAGCGAAAGGCTCTTTGGGTCTTACCCAGATCTTGAATATGAGCTTGATCGAATGACCGGAAAAACTCCCGCAAACATTGAAATTATCGAGTTCTATTTCCCCGCGGGTAAATACTTAAAGAATGCAAAAGCTCAGCAAAATTACCTATCCACAAACTACACTCATGCGGCCAGGGATGTATTGAGCCGCGGAGTAAATCTTGTCTGCCAACAGGTTTGCGCTGGAGAGATAGAAGGCTCAAATGTTTATAGCCTAAGCTGTAACCCTGACATAACTATCGATATTGCAGAAGAGATGAGAAAAAACTCAGAAGAAACTTTAGTACTGGGACAGGTTAACCCCGACCTACCCTTTATGTACGGGGAATCAGTTGTTGGTGAAAACTTCTTTGATATTATACTCGATGATGAGACACAATACTTTGACGTCTTTGCGCCCCCTAAAATGTCAGTGAGTGATGCAGACTATATGATAGGCCTTCACGGCTCTACTCTTGTAAAAGATGACGGTGAAATTCAAATAGGCATTGGTTCACTAGGCGACGCCTTAGTATACTCACTTTGCTTAAGAGAGAAGGATAATCAAAAATACAAAAATATTCTGGAACAGTTCAATTTAACCGAAGAAGTTTTTCCAATTATTAAGAAAGATGGAAGCACATCAGTTTTCATAAAAGGACTTTTTGCTGCTACAGAAATGTTTGTAGATAGTTTTGCAGAACTTTATAAAGCAAAAATCTTAAAGAAAAAATGTTATGATAA
>JAIBDQ010000171.1 GCA_024686135.1 Halobacteriovorax sp.
CAACAGTTATCTTCCTAGATTTTAATTCTAGCGTCTTCTTAGACACTATCCACTCAAGGGCCACGGAGTATACAATATCCTATGAGGGAGATTCTCAAAAATGGAAGAGCGCTCCTAAAAATATAGATACCAAAGACTGGCTTAACGATAGAAAAAAATATTACCCAATACTTTTGGGGCAAGAAGATATCATGAATCTAGTTACAGAATACTTTGATGCAGGCCATGGCCTTGGGGAGTTGGTTGAAAAATTAAAATACCAAAAAGGAGCTGATCGAGAGATGGCAGGACTTGTAACTGAATTTGAGTCCGACAGACCCGGCAGATTTAAGCAAAAACAGCGCTTATGCCAAGAATTAAAATGGTTTGAAGAGAGTAAAACCTTTAACAATGCATCCTGGGAGAGAATCCTAGGCCTATTATGCGTGGTTGATTCGTAACGCCATGCCTAGACTTTTGGACCAAAACGGACCAAACTGATATGTCTTAATAAAGAGAAATAACACAATGCAAAGTGAAACAAATACTGAGGCTGAAGCGAATCAAAGCGAGTCCTCTGAAAATAATAATCAAAGCGATGATGGAAATCGAGGCACTAAACATAGTGAAGGCGACCCTCTTAAGTTTGTGAGAGTCAGATTTCCAGGAAATGCCAAGTCACAACCCTTTCTTGTTGGAACTAGAAGTTTTCAATACGGTCAAAAAGTATTGGCCATGAGTGATCGCGGGATGACTGTTGGTTATATAAACTCCTTTCCTTATGAAGTTGGCTTTAAAAAAGACATGCTTCCTTTAAAAAGTATTTCTAAAGTTGCTACTGATGAGGACATAGAAGAACAAAAAGGCTTCCTCGATCAGGAAAAAAGAGCTGAGAATGCCTGCAAAAGATTAATAGAAAAATATGAACTGGGCATGAATATTACCCATGTTGAGTTCATTCAGTTTGGTAAAAAAGCTGTTTTTTATTTCAATGCACCTGCCAGAGTAGATTTTAGGGACCTTGTTAAATCTTTGGTTGGTGAACTAAAGATGAGAATTGAATTAAGGCAGATCTCAGTAAGAGATAGAACCGCTGCTCTGGGAGCTATTGGATCTTGCGGTCTTCAGACTTGCTGTTCAAGTTTTTTGAAGAATTACGGCAATGTCAGCATAAAAATGGCCAAGAACCAAAACCTAGCTCTTATACCAAGTAAACTAAATGGTGTATGTGGGCAGATTAAATGCTGTATTAAATATGAAGATAATGTTTATTCAGAGAAGAGAAAAAGACTTCCTAGAGAAGGCAGCTTTATTTTAACTGAAAACGGTGACCGCGGTAAGGTCACAAGGCTTCATATTCTAATTGAGCAATTTGAAATTTTAACTGACCGTGGTGTTTTTAAACGCTACGCTTTAAATCAATTCGATCCAGCCAGTAAACTTCCAGATGACTGGAAGTTTCCAGAAAGGTTTGATCATATTACTAACGAAACTTCAGAAGTTATTGGACTAATTAAAGATGAAAGGGTCAAAGGCGAGCTCTACTATGAGAACGCGGAAGACTTTGATGCTGACGAATACCTAGAGTCCTTAGCCGATGATGTAACAGAAGATGCGAATCAGAACATGGAAGAAGAAAAAACTAAAACTGAAGATGATCAGTTCGAACAAGAAGATGAAGACGATAATGAACCAAACTTCAACAAAGAAGAGTTCAATAAATCTGAGGAAATAGACGCCAGGGATAATAAAAGGGCCGGAAATAGAGGCCGAAACAATCGTGGCAACCCAAACAGCAAGAACAACAGTAAGAACAACAGTAAGAATAGTAAGAAAAAGAAACCTTATAATAAAAACAGGAATAATAATCGTGGACCAAACCCAAACAAAAGCCAGGAAGGTAGTGGTGAAGGTGGTCAGGACGCAACTGACGGCGATCAAAATAAAAATAGGAACCGAAACCGCAACAGAAATCGCAATAGAAACAGGAACAAAAACCGTAACAAACAGGGAACGGAAGGACCAAAGTCTAGCGATAGTAGCAGCGGTGGAGAGAAAAAAGACAGCTAGCCATGTCCATAAACTTCATTCATACCTCTGATTGGCATTTAGGAAAAAAACTCTTCAAAGAGTCGCGCCTTCCAGAGCAAGAAGCTTTCCTATCTTGGCTATTAGTGCAAATAAAAAAGTCTAATCCAAAAGCACTTCTAATTAGCGGTGATATTTTTGATACCCCACATCCCTCCTCTAAGGCCCAAGCCCTTTATTACCAGTTTTTAAAAGAGGCCGTAGATAATTCAAACATAGAAATATTCATTATAAGTGGTAACCATGACAGTGGGCGCTTCCTAGAGGCCCCGATCCCTTTTTTGAAGGACAGATCGATCCATATAATTGGCTCACTTGAAGTGGAAAAGAAAACTTATTCTTATCATAGGGAAGGAGTTAGTTATCACCTCTTTCCATACTTTAGAAGCCATGAGCTCTATAATTACGCCAGAGAATATTTCCCTGAACATTTAGAAGGGCTCAATACGAACTCTAGTGATACCGGACTTTTACTAGATAAACTTATTGACCATATTTTTGAGATTAAAGAAGGCAACAAAAACGTGCTCCTGGCTCATCACCTATTTGGTAATGGAGAATTATCAGGTTCTGAACTGGGCCTATCATTATCTGGACTAGACTCAATTCCTCTTAGTCTTATAAAAGAAAAGTTTGATTATGTGGCCTTGGGTCATCTGCATAACCACCAGTACCTATCTAAAGTTGATCCAATTATATGCTACAGCGGCAGCCCTATTGCCTTTCGTTTTAGTGAAAGAAAAAATAAAAAAATAAATTCAGTAACTTTAAATTCAGATATTAAAGTTAAAGAGATAGCAGTACCAGAATTCAGAAAACTTTATGAACTAAAGCTTAACGAAAGAAACTATAAAGAAAATCTTTTAGAGTTAGTAAAAAATCAACAGGACTCTTTCGAACTTGAATCTTTTCTAGAGGTACAAATCAGTTCAGATAAACCACTTCGAGGAATCTCGGATGAGATTAGAGATTTACTTCAGGACTCCCCTATTAAGCTCTTATCGATGCAAACTAGATTGATTAAGGGCAATGAGTTAAATGAAATAAAAAGCAGAAAAAAAGAATCCACAGCAGAAGAGTTATTTAAAGATTTTTATCTACAAAAATATGAAGGGGAAAAATCTGTCCCAAAAGACTTAACAGGCCTGTTTAATGAGTTACTGAGCGAAGCAAGGAGTGAAAATTGAGAATTCACTCTATAGAAATAGAAAACATCACCTCCCTCAAGGGAAAACATGTCGTAGACCTTAGAGAGGGTCTACAAGGTGAAGAGCTCTTTGCCATTACTGGATCTACCGGGGCAGGAAAATCCTCACTTCTTTCGGCCATAAGCCTCGCACTGTATGGAAAGACCTATAAAGGAAGTCTGGCCTCTAATGATTTTGTTACGACCGGAACTCCCTTTGCAGCAGTCAACCTAGACTTCACCTTAGCCGGGAAAAACTATCAGGCGAAATGGAGCATAAAGGTTTTAAAGAAAAATGGGGACCCCATAAAGAATCCAAAACCTCAAAGAGAACTAATTTGTGAAGGAATTGCCCTTGAGCAAGTCTCCATTACAGATATTTTAGGGTTAGATTTCGACCAATTCTGCAAGACCATAATCTTGAACCAGGGTGAATTTGCGAAATTTCTACACTCAAGTTTTCGGGAGAGAAAAGATATCATAGAGAAGCTTTACCGTACTGGGGAACTATCTATAATTTCAAAGAACCTCAAAGAAAAAATTAAAACTGAAGACGCTAACCTAAAACTATTAACTTTAGGTTTTGAAAAATCATTACCCTACACAGATGAGGAAATCTCTCAGATTACAAATGAGTTAGATAGTAAATTAGAAAACTTGAAAATACATGAAGAGCTTACTGCTTTACTAGAGCCATCGTACAACTCCATCACCCAACTCTACGCAAAACTAAAAGAGGAAAGTGAGTACCACAAAAAGATTAAGATTTCAGAGCAGAACCTAAAAAGCCTTATAGACTCGTGGAACAAATTAAAAGAGGTCTTGAGCTCTAGCAAAAAAAAATACGATAAAATTAATCAAACTAATAAAGATGAGGTTCCAAAACTTCGTAGTGCCATCAGCGTTAAGTCAAATTTAGAGAACTCCAAAAAAACCTTAACTATTCAGAAAGATGAATTAAGAAATCTAATTACAAAAGAACAAGAAGATAAGAATGAGTTAAACTCTCGTAAAGAATCTCAAAAACTATTTGTAGATAGTCTTCAAAATATTAAAAATAGTTTCACTCTTAAAGAACTATTTTTAACAAAGACTAAAAATGAAATTTTTATTTTTAAAGAAGATATTACTAAGCTAAAGGCTCACTTATCTGAACAAGATAGGATTTTGGGCCAAAAAGAGATTCTTACCTCCCAGATGGCCAGCGCAAAAGGCTTAATCTCTGAGCGGGAAATCGAGCTCTCAAAAGTAACAAGTGACTTAAGTATTGATCCTGAGAAAGTTGATGATTCATTATTAGAACTTAGACGTAACCGTGAAGCTAAATTAAGCCTCTGGACTAAATTTGAAGGTCAAGCAGACAAGCTAGCTGAACACTTACAACAATCCACTGAGTTAACTGAAGAAAACAATCAATTATCTACCGAACTAAAACATGGTCAATCTGAATTGGATTTACTTATTGAAAAAGAAAAAGGTCAAAGGCTGATGCATGCAATCGCTGAGTGCCAGAAAGAGGCTCTTGAAAACGGTGAATGTCCAGTTTGCAAAAATACTGATTTATCAAACTTTAGCGAATCAAAGAGTAATAAAGAAGTTGATTTAGAGCAGCTAGATAATTTAAAGACAAAAGCCTCCACCAAACAATTTCAATTTGAACAGAACAAAAAAAGAATAGATGAAGCGAAAATTAAAATCAATGACCTTCGAGAGCTATTAGAAAAATCTAAAAAGGTAATCTTTAAAAAGTTCAATACAGACTTAGACTGGGGCACAAGTTCTGAAGTCAATCAAGGGATGAAGATTTTGAAAGAAGTTTTCAATTCAAATCTAAAAGAAGAACTATCATTTATAGACTCCCTAACCGAAAATAAGAAAAAATTAGATTCAATCAAGGTTGAGTTCAAAAGAGCTAAAGAAAACTTAAATAGCCTATCAAGTAATGAAAGGGCCCTCACTGAAGCTATCTCAAAGGTTCAGGCCCTAATTGACACCTTTTTGAATAACTGGAAAGAGCTCCTGCCATCCAATTTGGATTCAAGTCTAATTATAAAAAACTTTGATTCAGACATGGAACGTTTTACAGAACAGATTCAAATCGAGCAGAAGATAGACTCTAATTCTGAGTCCATAGAAAGATTAAAAAAGCAGATCAGGGAAATACAAAACAAAACCGAAAAACTAAAATCTAGCAATATCGATTACGAAAAAAGTATTAAAATGCAAAGTGAAAAACTTTTTGCCATTTGTGAAAATGATGACCCCATTGCTCTTCTTGAGAAACTTGAGCGAGAAGAAAAATCTGCGCTTAAAACCCTACAGGAAGCGACTGAAGACTTTAATAAAAACGAGAAGAAAAAGGCCAATGAAGAGCAAAGTCTTAGAATATTTAAAGAACAAACCGTAGAGATCCAAAATCTACAGAAAACCTATATAAAAAGTCTCGTTGAGCAGTTTGACCTCTTATCTAAATATGATGGAAAAATTCCAAACACCTACCCTCTTTATGAAGAATGCCATGACATAATTAAGGAATCTCTAAAGTGGCCTGACTTAAGTCATGACAAAGCGCTAGATAGACTTTTACCCATACTAGAAGCCAGGTTGGAATCAACTTGGGAATCTCTCATGGAAAAATTAAAAGAGGTCTCTCTTGACCTGAAAACTACTGTTCATACAAATAAGAAGCGAATTGAAGAATATAACGCCAAAGTTAAAGATCGAGCTGGCCTAGAAGAAGAATTAAAAGCTGCTAAATCCTCACTTCAATTAAAGAATCGACTCCTCGAAGTCTTTGGCAAAGATGAATTTAGAAGTTATGCACTAGGGCTTTTGGAAGAAGAATTGGTTTTAGGGGCAAACCAGGAATTAAACGATCTTTGTGATGGAAGGTACCAGTTAAAGCTACTCCCGGGTAAAGGATCTCAAATGGAGTTCTTTGCCCTAGATTTATGGAGAGAATCAACACTCAGAAAAATTAATACACTTTCAGGTGGTGAGACTTTTCTTGTCTCTCTTGCCATGGCCTTGGCCCTCGCCGAACTTACTAGAGGTCAAAATGAAATTGACTCATTCTTCATAGATGAAGGTTTTGGGCATTTAGATAGTGAAAGCATTGATGATGTTTTAGAAGTCTTGATGAATATTCAAAATCGTGGAAAACAAATTGGAATAATCTCACATGTAAAAACACTAACAGACAGAATCCCTGTTAACTTAACTCTCCAAAAATCTAGTCTTGGAGAATCAACCACAGAGTTTAGATACAACTAGCCTTTTTCGACCTTAGCAACACGAAGTAAAAGCTCATTGATCTCGCCGCTTTCCATATCGTGAAGTGG
>JAIBDQ010000046.1 GCA_024686135.1 Halobacteriovorax sp.
CATTCAAAAGGCCAAGGAAAATGGCTGTGGAATTTTCCAGCTCACATCCAATAAAGACCGAGATGAAGATGCTCATAAGTTTTATAAAGATTTAGGAATGAGTGCAACTCACGAAGGTTATAAAATCTACCTCGATCATTAGATCTCGAATTGAATTGGTCATAAAAAAGGTGAGAGCAGATCAAAGCAGCGCCCATCAACCGCCACTCTTTGGGCACCTCTATTAAGCTTTTTTAGCTTCCCCGTCCCGCTATAGAAGAGCTCTCGGCCTCTACTTTCTAGGAGGTTCTTTTCAATCCCAGAGTCCTCAACTCTTTGCTGAATAAATCGACTTAGTTCACCAGGGTTTTTATCGAGTTCTGAATTTGATTCTTCGATAATGCCATAGACTAAGGCCAGTTTATTTCTCTGTAGGCTCCACTCTTCAATTGAAGAGGGAACAAACTGATTAGAAGGTTTTTCTAATCTAGCCTGTCTTAAATCGCCAGAGTTTTCATAATGAAATAGGCCTTTACCTGTCCATAAGATATTCTGTCTTTGATTGGAGTCAAGGGCGTGGCGGTAGTCATCATCGATGAGTATGACTCGCTTTGTATCAGAGTTTATTTTTCTTAGGTCTTTTTTCCAGCGGTCCCCTGGTCTTGGGTTTTCAATTTCAGGGGATGGTTCAACTTCTGTAATATCGCTTCGGTGTAATTTTTTATAAGCAATCTCAGAAAAACTTCTCTCACTTCCATCGAGTAATTTTATCTGAGTAAGGACACCATTATTTCTAAGTTCTGGGCCACCGCTAAAAAAAGATACTCGGTACTTTGGATCATTATGCAGGGCCGTAACTATTTCTCTGGCCCAATCATGAACTCTATAAAGTTCATCACCAACGACAATAACCCCTTTTTTTCCACGGTATTCTTCTTCAACTTTACTGATAAGTGTCCAATCAAGATCAAAGACAATATCAATGATTTGTCCTCTACTTGAAGGCGTTCTAAAAGAATTGCTCTGGCAGGAGAGCAAGAATGTTAAAAGTATAAATAGATAAACTCTCACATTCTCTTTTCGGTACTTTGGAGGACTTACTTTATTAATATTGTTTTTATAGGAGGGGAAATGGACAAAAAAAAGGACCGCCTAAGCAGTCCTTTTTTAATATCAATTTTAAACTTTGATTATTTTTTCTTAAATCTGTTACCAAATTTCTTATTGAATTTATCAATACGTCCTTCAGTATCGAGAACTTTTTGTTTACCAGTATAGAACGGGTGACAAGCAGCACAGATATCGATTTTTTCTAGTTTAGCTGTTGATTTTGTGTCGTAAGTAGCTCCGCAAACGCAAGTAATTGTGCATGCATTGTACTCTGGGTGAATTCCTTGTTTCATATTTTGGGACCTTTTTTATGTCCTTGCTTATATACAAGAACAGGTTTTTATTCGTTATTAGCGCCCTAATCTCTTAAATTTGGGTTTCTTTGTCAATAGGCTGAGTTATTGCGAGTTATCACAAGTACTGCAGCCATCGGTTTGAGGTGGGTTCTCAGCATCAAAGAACTCCCAATGACCATATCTCTCATTCAAGCAAGTCACAGCATGGTCTAAATCACTGAATTCACTCTGAAAAAGCTCTTGGTGCTCAAGGTCTGTTAGAGTGACCACATAGCTGATTTGGGCCTCACTAGCTAAATCTGGAGCCCCACACATGGATATAAAGGCCTTAAGCTCTGGGGTCTTAAAGTGGCAAAAGGTCCAGTTTTCGGAAGTGATTTTTGTCATATGAGAGGAGACTATCAATTTTTGATTGTCAGGACAATACGGCTTGTGTAGATTATGCCCACTCGCAACAGCGATTTCAGGAGTTAGTTATGGCAAAAGGGCCTAGAGTTATTATTACATTAGAATGTACAGAAGCTAGAAAGTTGGGGAAATCTCCATCTAGATATTCAACGACGAAGAACAAGAAGAACACACCAGACCGTCTTGAGAAAATGAAGTACAATCCTTTCATGAGAAAGCATACTCTTCATAAAGAAATTAAGTAGTATTGCAATTTTAATGCTTTAAATATTAGGAGACCTTACTGGTCTCCTTTTTGCGTTTAGGACCATTAATTCAGCAGTTTAGCCTGATTTTTCCTCTTTAGTTTCACCCCAAAAATGCCGAAAAGTTAAAGACTCTCGATTAAGTCTTAGGTGGTGGAATTTGGCCTTAAAAATTTTATTAGCAGATCCAAATGAAGAGTGGATAAGTTCAGCCAAAAAGTTTTTGGAAGAACAGCTCTATGAAGTGGATGTGGTGACAAATGGAAAGGATGTACAGCTGGCCATGTACAATACAAAGTTCTTTGCTGTCGTCATGAATATCGAAATTAAAGACCATTCCGGTTTACAAGTTTTAAGATTTTTAAAAACTAACTATCCTTCTCAAAGAGTTATTCTTGTTCATAAACCTATGACTGAAGAAGAAAAATCTTTTAGTGATGAAGTTTATGATGAAGAAGCTTATAAAAAGCTCGGTGCGACAGAAGTATTAGGATTACCTTTTGAAATGGATGCTCTCCATGAATGTCTAGAAGGCCATCAGTCTCTTGGAGACGTGATGCAGAGTTTAGATAAGAAGAAAGGTCAAAGTGAGGTAGAGGAAGTAAACTCTGAGGATGATAATTATACCAAAGTTAAAATCGATGAGTTCTATACGGCTAAAGCTGTTCTTTTTGATGTCTTTATTAAACTAGGAACTGGGCGCTACTTAAAAATTCTTCACGCAGGAGATGCTTTTTCAAAAGACAGAATCGATAAATATAAAAATGAGAAAAAAGTCGAATACTTGTATTTCCATATAAAAGACCGCCGAAAGTATATTCAATATACAAACTTTCTAGCAGAAAAGCTTATTGATACTAAAGGTATTGGTGCTGATAAAAAACTATCTATGCTTAAAAATGTTTCTGAAAAGTTTTTAGAAACAGCTTTCCAGGAGGGAATGAAACCTCAAATTATGGAACAAGGGAAGCAAGTTTGCGAGAACGTTTATAATTTAATTGAGAAAGATGAGTCACTGTTTAAAGCCTTAAGAGAGTGGCAGGACTTTGACCCCAGTGCCTATTCCCATTCTTATTTAACAACAATTTTTGCAGCCGCAATTATTAAGCGGTTTGAGTGGCAGTCTAAAACTACAGTTGAAGCTACGGCGATGGCCTGTATGTTTCACGACATTGGTAAGATGAAACTTCCAAAAGAGTTATTAGAAAAGAAAAAAGAAGACTTTACCGACGAGGATTGGGAACAGTACAAAAAACATCCTGAACTTGGTGCCGCTATGTTTGAAGGTAACCGTACTGTTGGAAACTCTGTTCAGCAAATGATTCTCCAGCATCATGAGTATTTTGATGGAACGGGGTTTCCCCATGGAAAACGTGGAACAAAAATTTTGACTCTTTCAAATATTGTTTGTTGTGCGAATGACTTTGCCAATACAATCGTAGAGACGGGAGAAAAGCCTGTCGACGCTCTTAAAATCTTTCTAGAAAAACACGATCAGATGACTCGCTATAATTCACTTATCGTTGAATGTTTGATTAAGTCTTTTGTCGATCCAGCTAAAATTATAAAAGAACATAAGCTTCCTTCTAATTCTAGATTAATAGCTAGTAAAAAAGCTTCTTAAAATTTAAGTCTCGGTACTGATTCTGTCTTTGTGAGAAAAGCGGTAAATTGTCTTTATGGATAAGGAAGATATTTTTTCTGTTTGAAGCTTTTACAATGACATGCTGACGTTTCTCAATCTTTAAATTCGGTATGGTATTGACGATATGAGAGATTTTATAAGTTACCTTTTCTCCATTGTTTTGAATAATCTCAACTTCATACAAAGGTTTTTCTAGCTTCTCTTCTAAGTTTTTCTTTAGGTCCTCGCTGGACTTATCAATGATGAGAGAGCTCTTTAAATTAAAAAGTCTGTTCATATAATCTTTAACTTTATCTTCTCTTAAAACGCGATTGTTTTTTCCAATCCAGTTTCCTTTCTTTAGATCAAAGGAAACTTGAATATTTTTACTGCTTTTTGCGCCTCTATAGATAGTTAGCTTTTTTGCTTCGGTAGAATCTAAAGTAAATATTTTTGAATCGATAAAATCAGATAGGTCAAAAGATTCAAAAGTGTTCTTTAAGGCATCAACTTGATAAATAATATCTTTTTGAGGAATTTGAATATAGGTGGTGTTATCAATGGGATTAACTAAGCCTAAAAGATAGTCGACCTTATTACCTTTCAAATCGACTAAACTAAAATTCATCACTGGCGCATCAAGTGAAAAATTAGACAAATTTATGGGGTCACTTGGATAAACTTTTCTAATATTAATATTTGATAGTGTCGTAAGGATCAAGTCCAAAGTCTTTTCATTGGCCGGCAGGTTCCTAGGAGAGGTGAGTCTCCAGTCATTACCATTCCTACTTAAAGTAAAAGAGCCTAGGGAGTTCTTTAAGATGATCTGAGAGGTTAAAGCTAACTTTTTTTCTTCAATAAGGGTTCGGTATTGATTTAAGACATGAGATTTTTCTGTTGGGGCCTGAAAAAACTCAGTTATAGCAGCGCTAAAAAACACTAAAACAATAAATAAAAGCAACAGCCAGCTAGAGGCTTTGGCACGGCTGGTTTGAACCTTGGTAAGCATGAGTTATTCTAGCTTGAATGTTTGCGACCGTATAGAGATGATAGAGTCTGAATCTAGTAGCTTATAGGAGCGCGTCATGGAGATCATTTCTCTTATTCGTGAAGGCGGATTTATTATGGTCCCCCTGATTATTTGTTCTCTTCTCATTTGGGCAGTGGCCATTGAGAAATGGTTTTTTCTTTCTCATTTTAATCGCCAATATAGATCCCTACACCAAAAGGCTTCGCACCTTTTAAGCGAAAAAAAGTTTAATGAAGCAAAAGGGCTTTGTCATAGTGCTCATCCGTTAATTGCATCCCCATATTTAGCCGCACTTGATAAGCGAGAGCTTACTCAAGACGAGTTTGAAGGAAGGCTTGGGAGAAGGTTAAAAGAAACTCAGTTGGGGCTTAAAAGATTTTTATGGGTCTTAGGAACTATTGGGAGTTCGGCACCGTTTATTGGTCTATTTGGAACTGTCGTAGGAATTATTAAATCATTTCAAAATATTGCTCTAACCGGGAAAAGTGGTTTTGACGTTGTGGCCGCTGGTTTATCTGAAGCCCTAATTGCAACGGCAGCAGGTATCCTGGTAGCAGTAATGGCCGTCATTCTTTACAACTATTTTCAAACAAGGCTAAGTGGGATGAACCTAGAGTTCAGAAATAAAGTTGAAGACCTAGCAGAAGAAATCAAAATATGAGCTTGAAATTTGACGATGATAATGAAGAGATTATGGCCGAGATCAATATGACTCCGCTTATCGATGTCATGTTGGTTCTGCTTATCATTTTTATGGTGACATCTTCTATCTCTGTTAACTCAGGACTCGATATTAACTTACCTCAGGTGAAGACCACTGGTGAGGGAAAAGCGGAAACTGCTGTCATCATTTCTCTTACGGCAAATAATCAAGTGTTAGTTCAAGGTGAAGAAGTTGAGCTAGCCTCTCTTCAGGAAAAAATCAGTGAGGCCTTAAAAAAAGAAGGCACGAACTTAGTTATCTTAGAAGGGGATAAAACCTCTAAGCTAGGTAATGCCGTGGATATTATCGATTTGGCCAAGGCCGCCGGTGCCAGTAAGTTTGCCATAGCGGCAGATCAGAAATAGTAAAATCTGCCCATTTTGTTCAAGTGATATTAAGCTTTTAGGCCTTAAATAGCCCCTAAGTCCCTTTTGGAAGGAGTTACTGGGTTTCATGGTATAATTAATTAACTTCTCAGATTCCTTTAATATTCACTAAGGAGGGAAGGAATGAGTTCTAGGAAGAAAAGGAACATGGCCATTGGAGCTGTATTAGTTCTTTTAATTCTTCCTCTATATTTCCTAAGTATAAAAATGGAACAGGATTTGGCAGAGAAAGAGTATCAAAAGAATGCACAGAGAAGGCCTGCTGTTCAAGATGCTGACGTCATGACAAGAAAACAGTAGGGAAACCTATAAGTCTAAATCGTCTAAGTCATCAAACCCATCGGACTGCTTTTTTGGAGCGGCTTTAGGACTAGCTGTCTTTGTCATATCAGGTTCAACTGATTTAACAAATTGTCTTAAAAGAGTTCTTTCACCTGGTTTTAGGAAACTAAAACGTACGGCCACGCGGTAGATAAGATTATTGTCCCTAATGATTCTTGATTTCATATTATAAGGACGGCTATAAAAAACATCTGCGTTGATCACAAACTTTTTTGGAACAAGAAACTCAATAACAATAGACTGACCTTCTAGAAATGACTGATTGGAAAAAAAGTACATCTCTTCCATATTCATTTCGGTTAGAACAGTCGTTCCATTATAAAGTTTATCTTCGGGAAGAGTAGGACGTCTTTGAATCACATCAACTGGTCCATCTTTGTCCACGATGGCTTCACTTTCAGATGCAGCAACTTCTTCTTCTGCCTTCTCTTCGCCTTCCACGCTAGCTTCAGCTTCTGTTTCAGACTCAGATTCAGAATCAGATTCTGACTCGGGTTCAGCTTTTACCTCAGGTTCTGGAGCTTCTTCCTCTTCGGACATTCCGCCGTTAAGGACTTCTAGAGTTACGTTTTCTCCATCAAGGGAAGTTGTTGATTTTGATTTATATTCTTCAATGAGATCATCAATTGAAATATTATCTTCGCTTCCGGCTTCTACACGGGCCTTTATGACGGCCTCGACTTCATCACGAAGAGTCCAGATACGGAGGTATATTTTTTTAATGAGAACTGAGTCTTTTGAACTTCCTAAAATCATTTATTTCACCCAATGGTTTCCTACTAACACTCCTATTTTACAAGATTTTAGGCGATTGCTGCAGAGCTTCTTCTAAAGGGTAGTTCTTGCCTATGCATTTCCTATTTCCTGAGCATCGCGTCAGTCAAGTATTCTAATAATAGTGATAATTTACACCCGCTCTAAGAGGGAGAAGGGTCCTATAAATCCACGGAGGGATTATGGTTTCTAAATTTGCGCTAGCCGGCGGCTTACTGCTCGGAATGTCTGCTCAGGCCTTCGCCGCTCAGCATGTTCCGGGAGAACTTCTTGTTAAATTCAAAGATACAAAGAGTTTAAAAAGCTTATCTAGGTCTCTTGGTTTTGATGTTAAAAGAACTATTGATCTTTCTTACGGACAAATTCACGTACTTAAAGTTGAAGATAAGAATTTAGAGTCAATCAAATCTACTCTTAATAACAACTCAGCCGTTGAATACGCTGAGCCTAACTTTATATACTCAATTGTTAAGCCAGTTAAAGAAATCAACATGGAAGACTTTCTTGGTCTACCAAATACTGGTCTAACTAGCGAGACTCCAAATGATCCAAGCTTTGCTTCACTTTGGGGACTTAAAAACACTGGACGTAATGAGCCTGGTAGAACTTCCCCAGGTAGAGCTGGTGCTGATATCAATGCTTTAAAAGCATGGAAGATCACAAAAGGTTCTAAAGATATAAAAATTGCCGTTATTGATACGGGGATTGAATACACTCACCCTGACCTCCGAGATAATATGTGGGTGAATGAAGCAGAGGCCAATGGAACTGCTGGTGTAGATGATGATGGAAATGGTTATATTGATGACATCCATGGATACGACTTTGCAAATAATGATGGTGATCCAATAGATGGTCACTCTCATGGTACTCATTGTGCAGGTACAATCGGTGCTGTTCATAATAATGACGAAGGTGTCGCCGGAGTCATGGCCGATGTAACTTTAGTAGCGGTTAAGTTTTTAACTGATGCAGGATCAGGAACAACTGAAAATGCCATTAAGTCAGTTGATTACGCAACTAAAGTCGGTGTTGATCTTATGTCAAACTCTTGGGGAGGCGGAGGCTTTTCTCAAGGTCTAGCAGACGCTATTCAAAGAGCTAGTGATGCTGGAATTATTTTTACTGCAGCAGCTGGTAACTCAAGAACAAATAATGACGAAAGACCTCACTATCCTTCAAATTATGAAATTGATAATGTGATCTCTGTTGCAGCTCATACAGCGCAAGATGAGTTAGCGTCCTTTTCTTGTTACGGAAGAACTACGGTTGATATTGCGGCTCCAGGGCATAGAATTTTATCCACAGTAAAAAATGGTGGATACAAAGCATACTCAGGAACTTCAATGGCCACTCCTCATGTATCAGGAATTTTAGGTCTACTTCTTTCTAAGGAAGGGAGAATGCCACATGCTGAGATGAGAGAAAGACTTTTAGCGACTTCTGTTCCAGTTGCGGCTTACAGAGGGAAAACGGTTAATGCTGGTAGAGCGGATGTTTATAATCTTCTTACTGACACGCGTCCTGAAAGAAATGAGCCAAAGCCTGGTCAATGGAAAACGGTAAGACTTACTGAGAACTGGGAAACAGCTCATCCTTATGCGGATAATGCTAGTGAAGAAAGAACGTTTAAGGTTGATGGGGCAAAATTCATCAGATTAAAAGTTACTAAGTACGACCTAGAAAAGAATTATGATTATATCCAAGTTGCCGCTAAGAATCGTCAAGTTGTGACAAAAATTAGTGGGAAAGGTGAGTCATTTACAACTGACTTTGTTGAAGGCGATACGCTTATCGCAACATTTAAATCAGATCGCTCTGTAAATAAATGGGGCTTTTTAATCGAAGAGGTAGAGGTTCAGTACTAAAAGACTGTCCTTATATTTCATATTAAGAAAAGCCGCGATCTCAACTCGCGGCTTTCTTTTGTCCAAAGCTCTCATCTAAATCACTTTGAAGTAAACTAACTTGATTCTTTAGTTCAAAATATAGGCCCAAGGCATTTTTTGAGTCATTTCTTCTCGCACATTCTTCGAGCTTGCCTGCGGTTTCTCTCAGCTCCAAACAGAAGAAGTTTGATAGAGCACCTTTTAAGCTATGAGCCGATGCTTCTAACTTCTTAAAGTTACCATCATGCAAAGCTTGGTCTATTTCATCAATAAGTCTAGGAGCACTTTCTTTGAACTGCTCAACTAGAAATTGAATAATCTCTTGATCATTACCAAAGTTTTCTACAAAAGCTTTTGCATCAAAAAGGCTATTAGGATTAACTTCCACGACTTCTATTTTTGCCGTGGGTTCTTCTAGGTCATTGATTAGTAATTCTGCTTGCTCAGCTACTTGAATATAACTTCTATGAGTGGAGAGAAGGTTTAAAAGAACATCCTTTATCTTAGAGATATTGATTGGCTTTCCAATAAAGTCATCAAAGCCGAGCTTTAAGCATTCTTCTCTTTGATGAACATTGGCAGTGACCGCTACTATAGCCGGTCTATCTTCCCCATAAATTTTTAAGATCTGCTTTGTACATTTGATCCCATCCATAACGGGCATTTGTATATCCATAAAAATGATATCGTAATCACTTCTTTCAAGAGACTCAAGAGCTTCTTGACCGTTCTCTGAAAGTGAGACGTTATGTCCAAGTTGCTTGAGAAGAGTCTCCATCAATGTGAGGTTGACTGGGTTATCTTCAACTACTAGAACATTTAATCCCAGATTTTCTCTTACCTTTTTCAATGGGTCTTCTTTTTTTGTGGCTTGGTTTAAGTTGAATTCAGTTAACGTCGGGGTTAGAACATTTTGAGTGTTGGTCTTAAGCTCACTAGATAAATCAAGAGGCATGGCCTTGATTGTAAAAAAGAAATGAGAACCTCTTCCTTCAACAGATTCAAATTCAATCTTTCCACCAAGTAGATCGACTAGTCTTTTACAAAGAGCAAGACCAAGACCGGCACCACCATGTTCACGAGTCGAGGAAAGATCCCCTTGGTAAAAAGTCGTAAAAATCTTGGAGTGGGCCTGTCTTTTTATTCCTTTGCCAGAATCAGTAACACTAAAGAGAAAGACATTCTCCTCATCTGTTAGTTCCGCCCTTACTTTTATAAAACCACTATTTGTAAACTTAACTGCATTGCTCACCAGATGGATGAGAATCTGCTTCACCCGATAGCTGTCTGTAAGTAGTGCCTCCGGAAAGAAACGATGTATTTCAAAGGAGAGTTGAACATCTTTTTGAAGTAAGTATTCATCAAACATTGAAATAACTTTTCCTAACGAGTCCTGAATAACAAAGGGTTCTTTTTTTAGTTTCAAATCCCCTAATTCTAATTGTGAATAATCCACAACATCGTTTAGAACTGCTTTAAGATGAATACCACTTTCTTTTATGATTCTTAGAAGCTCCTCTTGTTCTTTAGAGTGTTCGGCTTCCATTAGAATTTGGGTCATCCCGAGAATTCCATTAAGTGGTGTCCTAATTTCGTGACTTATATTATTCCAAAAAAGCTCTTTAACTCTAAGGGCTTCTTGAAGGTTACTTTGCGTATCTGATAACTGAAATTCACTATTTCTTTTTTTACTTTCAAGTCTGTATGAAAGAAGAACCCCACAAGTGATGGCCATTAAGGTTGAAATCGTATGAACAGTTATGGCCTCTAAAAAAGAAAGGACTAGTAGCTCGGTTGCCAATAGGGCGGATATTTTGGCACCTTCTTTCCAGCCTAAAAGATAACCTAGAAGAACCGGCATAAGGGGGAGCCACACAAGAACCGGCGAATACATTCCCCCATACTCAAAAAGACATAAGGGGAATAGAGCTAAGCTGACTGAAGTGAAGACCGCTGAGGATAAACTATAATTTTGAGAGAACTTTACAATAAACGGAATGCTTAAAAGCAGGGCCGATCCAAAGAGCCCGAAGCCAACGAGTATTTCATCAGGCTCAGGTGGGAAAAGAAAAACCGCCATGGACAAAAGTCCAGCAAGTGGGGCAGACAGACAAAGTAGCTTTGCTTGTGGGATTTTTTCTTTTTCCAGATGGGCCGGAATAAAGAAGTAAATAAGACTATCTATAAGTTTCTTCATCTCTATAGTCTTTTCGGATTTTGGTCTAAAAAATCAAAGATTTAGGTGTGAAGAATTGGGCACAAAAAAAGGACGGAGATAACCGTCCTTTTTAGTATGATTAATTGATTTTATTAAGTTTTAACCTTCGATTAGGTGTCTGTACTTTCTTAGAAATTTTGAAAGGCTACCAACTTTATCAAGTGTTCTGATCGCTGATGTAGAAAGTCTAAGACGAATCGTCTCACCAGTTTCAGGATCGAAAACACGTTTCGTCTGAAGGTTAGGCTTCTGAGTCATTTTTGTTCTATTTTTTGCGTGAGAAACTTTGTTTCCTACGAGTCTTCTTTTTCCTGTTAAATCACATGTACGGGCCATAACCACTTCCTTTATCTTCTTCAAATGGGCGTATTTAGGTGGGTTAATTTATATCAAGCGTTCCCAAAGAGCAAGAGGGCGTTAGAAAATAATTTGCGCTGTGTTAATTTATCCAACCGGCCAAAACTAATCGCTCACCAGAGAGGACCTCTTCAGTCCTGTGCTCATATCCATTGGCGCCGGTAAGAAAGCAGGTAAGGACTCCAAAGTCCCTAGGACCAAGGGAAATCGCCGTATCTTGCCGATTTTTCTGGCGTAGGCTAAGTCCCATTCCCTCAAATGCCTCTAAACTTAGGGAAAGTGAAAAGGCCAGGTCACGGGAGCCATCATCATGCCATATTCCCTGCTCATCGGGGCAAGAGCGTAGACTTAAAATATGCTCAACCTTTTTTATAGGACAGAATTTAGATATTTTACAAAAAAGCTGACCTTCCGGACTAAGGGAAAAAGCAGCTAATTGATCTAGCTCGGACCAGTCCTTTGCTTTTATGGCCTTGATCCAAGGGGAGGGAACTTCCCAAAGTTGAGAATTATATCCATTCGTAAAAAGCTTAGTTTTGACCTGATTCATATCTACCGGTAGTCTTAAAAAATATTAATCGATACTTCAAGTGCTCATGAATTCAAAACTTAAGAAATTCATTTTTTCGATCCTAGCTCTCCTTATAATTTATAATTTTTGGAAGGCCTTTAATCCTGGTGTGGAAGAGAAAGTTATAGTTGAAGAGGAAGTTGAGGTTATCTCAGAGCCCTTGGAAGAAGGGGAGAAGGAAGTAAGACCTAGTGAGGTAAAACCTGATCTCGACCAACCAGAAGAATCTGAATCGGTCTCAAAAGCTTACAGGGAATATTTAGAGAACTTTCTTCCTGTCGCCCGAGAGAGAGATGTTAAATGTAGTGAGGAAGCGGATAAGTTTTTTAAGGACCCCGCTTTTATTGATGTTAATGATCCATTTTATAAAGATCCACTGAATGTGATTAGTGGGCTACATGACGTCTATGTTAAGACTTTAGTTCGTCCAGAGGTTGTAAGGGCCTATAGTTCGCTATCCCTAATTATGATTAATGGGCTTTATAAAGGAACGAAACTAACTCCAGCGGAGTACCGAAATCAAATGGGACTCCTTGAGTATTATTGCCGGCCAGAGATGTCTCTTAGGTTTATTGAAACGGTCATGGAAGCAAATAAGCGCTATAAATTTTCTCCAAAGATGAAAAAAGATATTTATGACATGAGTTTAGGAATGCTTGATTCAGTTATTGGGGAAATGTACACGACTAATAATTTAATCTATGGTCTCGGCTTCTTTAAGTTATTGATCGACAATAAAATGCTTCCGAAAGAAGTTTCCGATGAAATTGTTCCTCTCTTTGATAAAGTTTTAGAGCATCACAAAGGGTTCACGAATACCTGGCAAAGAGATAAAGAGGCTGGGGAAAAGGAAGGACTTTGGGTTTTGCTAAAAGAAGATCATGAAAGAAGAATGGAATTCGGAAGGGAATTTAAAGAATTAATTAACCGGATGAAGTCTAGGTATTACTCTCGCTAAAATGCTCGTCTTCCATACATAAATATACCTTGTCTTTATTAATTCCTGATTCATAGCAAAGAGACTCGAGTCTATGAAGCATGGCCATGCGAAGTGGACGTGGGTATCTAACTAGACCTTCAGGAGTTTTTTGAAATTCACTTCCAAGTAGTTCAGAGTTCGGATAATTCTTCTTAACCTGGTGATAAACGTCTTTAGTAAATCTAACGACTCCAAGACTTAAATATTCCAAGCTTTCTTCAGGTAAAACTTTGTTTAAGGAATTCAAGAGTTCGCTATAGGCATCTGAAAAATTATCCTCAAAAATTACAGGATCAAAATGAATTCCGATTCTATAACCTTTTTTGACTAGAGATTCGATGGCAATAAGCCGATGTTTAAGACTTGGGGTTTTTAAGTCAGTGCTTTTAATCCTATGGGCCGGAGATAAAGAAAAGGTGACAATTATATTGTCTTGTGGCTCTAAGTCTAAAAGTGGTTTGATATTAGCTGATTTAGTTCTAAGTTCTAGTTTTGCTTTAGGAAGATTTTTAAAGAGCTCAAAATAAAAAGGTAGCTCTCCCGTTATATGACTTAGGGCCAAGGAGTCTGAAAATTCTCCAGCGTGAAACCAGATATTTTCCTTATTCGATTTATTATAATAATCGGTAATTTGCTCTGCTATTTCTTCGTGATTGATAAAAAAGACCAGATCGGGGCTTTGAAAATAGCCCTGTAAATAACAATACTCGCATTCATAAATACAATTATAAGAATGGATAAAATAAAAATGTTCTTCTCCTTTAACACCATAGGCATTGGGAGCTTTTTTAACCAGTTGACCTTTTTTAGTTCCAATATAGAGCTGAAGGTCATCTCTTTTTTGAAGATAGGGTTTCTTCACCCTCTGAAAAACCTCAGAGATTGAATTGATTTCCTTGACGGGAGTCGTTTTAAAGCGCTCTAAGATAGACTTTGTTCGCGGGTGATTTAAAACATCTTGCTCTACTAAAATTCGGCTAAACATTGAGGTCTTTTCCTTCAATGATATCCACAAGCTTCGGGTACTCAAATTCTTCCATGGCCTTTATGAGTGAAACGAGATCTTCTTGTTTTTCAATATGTGCACTTAAATGAAAATGGGGTCTTTCATAATCTGAGGAAAACTTTACTTGGGCGCCTGCTCCAATTAAGTCAGAGCTTAAATCGAGAAGGGAGCTTTGAAGCTTTCTTTGGATTGGATTTAAGAGGGACTTCATCTGCTCAATCAACAGAGCCGCTTTTTTCTTGGGTGTGACTTCTTCAGCTCGTATTTTTGATAGATCTAGCTTTTCTAAAACAACTTTTAAAGATCCAAACTTAATAATTAGGCTATGTAAGAGTTTTTCTCTTTGATTCTTAAGAGAGGTTGTAAAATAAAATCCATCCCACTCTTTTTCTTGGACTTTATCTGCTTCAGCCTGCTCTAGGTTTAAGTAGTGTTCGAGTAGCTCTCTTGAGAACTCATCAGATCTTTCCTTAACTCTCTGGCAAATTTCTGAATCCCCAACCTTATCTGAAACGAGCTTATACGCTTCTAGCTTATGCCCGCTTTTTGAACAGACCGTGGCCAATGACCAGAGTTCTCTATCAACTAAAGGAGCAAAATTATCTAATTTATCGGCAAGAATTGGTTCAAGGACTCTTGAATGGCAGGTGATGAGATCAATACCTTTTTCATGGAGGGTGTAGGAGCTAAACTGGGCCACTTCATTTTGTTCTAAAAAGACTGTTCTTATCTTATAGACCTGTCCCACTTCCATCGTTTCCCGAAGAGCACCAGCAAGACCTAGGTTTATGACTTCAGAGATTTCATCTCCAAGTCTTCCTAGTGCTAAAGCAAGTTTAGGTCCAGCATTCCAAGGACCTTCTCCGGTGATAAGAAGAAAATGATCAGGACATTTATAAAGCCCTTCAAGAAAGCTCATGCTCTCAAAATGAAACTTGGTGAGAAAGGCCCTGGCCTCTCCTCTATGAGCGAATATAAGGAGTTTCTTTTTCATTTGATGACCTTTATATTGCCCTATCTAGTTGTGTGTCAAACTACCTTAAGGAGAGACTATGACGCTGTTAGTAAATGAGAGAGGGAGTTTGCCTTTAGGTTTTGGTGGAGCTTCCATAAGTGGTGAAGGAGCTGGTTATGGTTTTGGAGATATCACTGAGAATTCAGCTATTGAGCTTTTACTTGAAGCTAAAGATTTAGGCATACGAGTTTTTGATACGGCCCCTATTTATGGTTTTGGTCTTTCAGAGCAAAGAATGGGCAAGGCCTTCAAGTCCTGTAGAGAGGAGGTTTTCATTATCTCTAAAAGCGGAGTTACTTGGCATGAGAATAAAAGGGTGGATATGTCTAACGACCCTGCCGTTACCACTAAGATGCTCGAGCAATCCCTACGCGATTTAGATTCAGAGTATATTGATCTCTTTATGATTCATTGGCCCGACGCCAATGTGGATATTAGAAAACCTATCGAAGTTTTAGCTAAGGCAAAAGATCAAGGCAAAATAAAACATATTGGATTATGCAATACAAACTTAGAGGACTTAAATAAAGCTTTTGAAGTTACTCAGATTGAAGCCGTTCAAAACCAGTTAAACCTTTTTGAAAGAGATGCTCTAGAGTTATTTGATTATTTGCGGAAAAAAGATATTTCTTTTATGAGCTGGGGAACGTTGGATAAAGGAATCCTCACAGGCAGAGTGGACCGAGACAGAAAGTTTGATAAATCCGATTGCAGGTCCTGGGCCCCATGGTGGAAAGAGATGGATAAAGAGTCTCGCTTTAAGGCCATGGAAAAAATTAACCCTCTTTTAAAAGATGCTGGAAATTCAGGACTTGAATTGGCTCTTGGGCATAATCTCTCTTATCCCGAGGTATCACTCTTACTTTGTGGTGCTAGAAATAGTGAACAGCTAAATGGATTAATTAAGGCTCTTGACCATTTGCCAAGTGAAGAATTGATGACAAAGGTTAAAGAAATAGTAAATGGAAATTAGTGTTGTTATCCCAACATTTAATAGAGCGCATACTTTAAAGAGATGCGTAGACTCAGTATTAAGTCAAAGTTATTCTCCTTTTGAAATTCTTGTCGTTGATGATGGTTCCACAGATGATACTTCTGAAATCTTAAAAACTTATGGTGATAAAATTATTGTTTTTAAGACTGAGAACAGCGGTGTTTCCGCAGCACGGAATTACGCCATCGCCAGGTCAAAAGGGGGGTGGGTGGCCCTGCTCGATAGCGACGATGAGTGGCTTCCAAATAGACTTCAGGAGCAAGTCGATTATTTAAAGATCTTTCCCAATATAAAGCTCGTTCACGGAGAAGAGATTTGGGTGAGGAATGGAAAGCGAGTAAACCCTAAAAAGATTCATAAAAAATCTGGGGGATATATCTATCAAAACTGCTTGCCTCTTTGTTGTATCTCTCCCTCTGCTTCATTGATCAAAAAAGAAATTCTCGAAGAATTTGGGGGCTTCGATGAAGCTTTTCCTGTTTGTGAAGACTATGATCTTTGGCTAAAAATTACTTCTAAATATGAAGTGGGTTATATCGAAACGGCCATTATTACGAAGTATGGTGGTCACGAGGATCAGCTCTCAAGAAAGTTCTTTGCCATGGACCTTTGGAGGGTTCGCTCAATGAAGAGAATGCTTAACTCAAACTTAGCGGGTGAAGATCGTTTGGCCACACTTAATGAGCTTATTAGGAAAGCTGAAATTCTAATCCTGGGTTACAAAAAACACGATAATTTAGGAGACTTGCCAGAAGTAGAATCTTACTTAAAGTTCGCGGTAGCTGCCAAGAGCGAGCTCACCTAATTCGTAGGGGCCAACTTTTATTCTGACTAGCCTTAAAGTTGGAAAACCCACGGCCGCGGTCATTCTTCTGACCTGCCGGTTCTTTCCTTCTTTAATCGTTAACTTAATCCAGCTAGTAGGTATTGATTTTCTAAATCGGACTGCGGGAACCCTTTCCCAAATTTCAGGGGTCTCTATTTTTTCACATTCAGCGGGCCTCGTAAGACCATCTTTTAACTCAACTCCGGCCCGTAGCTTTTCAATGGCCTCATCTGTTATGTCATTATCAACTTGGGCCAAGTAGGTTTTTGGCATTTTAAATTTTGGGCTCGTAATTTGATCTTGAAGTTTCCCGTCATCTGTTAAGATAAGTAGACCTTCAGAATCATGATCTAATCTTCCTGCGGGATAAACATCTTCAATATCTATAAAGTCTTTAAGACACTTATGTTTTTCATGAGGAGTAAACTGGGTCACAACTCCGAATGGTTTATTAAAGAGAAGTAGTTTTGCCATTAGAAGGAGAATTCCAATGCTTTTTTAGCCAATTCGACTACTGCGCTAGGGTAATCGGAAGTATCAACCTCAACACCTTCTTCTTTTTTCATAGTTATGAGATTGGCCAAACAAAGTCCTCTAATGGGAGTAAAACCATCTTTTTTATTGGCACAGTTGGTATAAAACTCAATGGCCTTTGGTGCAAAGTCGCGGTTTAGCTTAACTTGTTTTTTTATTTTTCCAAGTCTTAGTCCAGACTCCATCACAAACTCTGGATCATGATGAACATCTTTATTTTTTAAGTTTTCAAAATCTTTTAAGCTTGGCAGAGAGACTAAGGTTTCATCTAAGTAATTATTAAAAAACTTAGTTTCCCATTTCTCACTTTCTGACTGGACCCCATCTTTTGTTACCTTAATAACTGGAGCCTGGTTAGAACCCTTGTGAACTTGCATACCTGCCGTTATAGAATTATCTACGCTTTGTGAATCATGGACATGGCCTTCATGTTGCTCTGGAGTTTGTTCTGAAGTTTGTTCTGAACTTGCAGGGGGTTCAGGTTTGGGCTTATTTAATAAAAAAACCACCGCGAATAAAGCGGTGGTTATTAATATTAATGAAATTGTAATTTTTGTTTTTTTATTCAATCCTTCTACCTTCCGGTGAGGCATCAACATACTTTGATGCTACTTCATCTATTTTGCCTTCTCTTTCAGCAATTGCCAAAATTTGAGCCTTTATTTTAGCAATTTCTTTTTGCGCGGCTTCAAGTTCAGCGCCAGAGAGAAGTGGAAGCATTATCTCATTCACACTTAGAGTTGATTGAAGCATTTGAACTTCAAAATTGTCTATTTCAGCAACTTTCTTTGTGACTTTTATGATTCGATTAGTTGAACCAAGGTAGGCAAGTTTCATTCTCTCTTGAACTTCATCATTACAGCTTTCACAGTTCTTTAGAAATTCCTTGATCATAAGTGATCCTACGGCATATGGACCATTAAGATTCCTGTCGCAGGCGTTTAGTCCCTGAAAATCATGGCCGTCAGGACATACTGCATGGAAAAATCCTAAATTTTTTCCAGCTCCATCAGAGTGTCTTGCTTCATGAAAAAAAGTGGCTAAACGATTAAAGCTATTAGCTTCAGCTTTACTATCATTTTTATCGTAGTCAAATCTTTCCATAAAATGACCAGGTCCGATCATGATTAGTCCCGAACGTGGTGAGCTAAACTTAATCGTTTCTGATTTCATAAATCCTGTTTTAATTTTATATGAAAAAAGGTTCCTACTCGATTTACCAGCGTAGTAAAGAGCTGCTCCAAGGTTACTCATAACAGTTACGCCTTTACCAGACGGAGTCGAAGTAGCTCTTTCGATTGTTGGTTCTACTCCTGCATTTTCAAAATTATAGAATCTTTCTTCTACCTTTATTTTCTTTTCTAGTTTTTTTGAATCTGTTTCTTCGATAACGACTTGAACTCTATCTTCTAGCCACTTTACAGCAGTTTCAGAATTTAAGTTTTGAAGACCAAGGACCTTTAATGTTTCCTCGTCTGCCTCTTTACGGAAATCAAGTTCTTCAAGAACTGATAAATCTCTATCCATTGTCTTTCTGTATTTCTTAGAAATACCTTTAGAGAACTTAATATCTACATTATGGTCTTTGGCCTGAGCTGAGCCTGCTAAAATAAGACCAAAAATGGCCGCGGTAAGTTTAGTCTTCATCAAAGTTCCCCCTTTGGATGAAAGTCTGTTTTCGATGTGTTTTTATAGGATGAATTGCTGCAATGCGCAATTGTATTGTAAAGATTATGTCCCGATATTTTAAGTTGTTGAAATTATAAGGCTTTTAGTGAAGATTTAAGGATGGTCCATTCTCAGACTCTGCCATAATTGGGCTAATTGGATCAAAGATCTCGTATTCTTCAACTTCTTCATAAAAACGGCTTAGGCTTCTCTCCCAAGCGGTGTCTTCAATCTCGGCTTGAAGAAGGTCTATAAGAAAAGGAAGTAGGGCAGAACTATAGTCGCTGCTACTTTCCCTAGGAAGTAAACTTGGAAGATGATCGATTGCTATTAGCTCTAGACCCTCTGTTAGGTTGATACATGGTTCTTGCATGGTAGTGCAGCTCTTATAAAGAGGAAGAGGATTATAGGGACCAGTTGGATCACAGCTAACGTCACTTATTACTGATAAGCTTTTTTCTTCCTCAATACATTTTGCAGTAAGAAAGGGTTTCGTGGCCTGATTAATGAGAACTGTGTTTATTAAGATATCGTATTCTAAAATCTTCTTTGAGTCAGTGTTTTGAAGAGTTTCTGCTCTACCCCAGCCATCAAAATCAATTCCTAATTGCCTGCAAAGGGCCTGAGCTCCTCTGCCGCTTCTTCCTTTATGACCAAGAATTAAGGCCTTCGGTTTTGCTCCTGAGAGGTCTAAGTATCCACCGATCTTTTCAATAAGATCCTGGCTTGAATTATAAGGCATTAATGGAGCTATATCTTCTATATTTAAATTGAGCTTTTTAAAGGCCCAAATTTTTAAAGCAAGGGCCGCACCAGTAAATCCGGCCCAATGACCGAAGGCCGCTACTCTTTTATTTTTCTTATCCACTAAATATTCTAAGTCGTATAATTTACCACCGCCGATTATAAATCTTTTTAATAGATCTCTTGCTCCCGCTTGACCCTTAAAGGCGTGGGCAAAATAGATATGCCTGTGATTTAAAGGAAAGTTTTCATTAGGAAGTTCTTTAAGACCTAGAATAAAAGCATCAGTGGGCGCTGTAACCCAAGAGCCCGGTTTAACTATTTCACAGCCAACTTCTTTGTATTCTTCGTCAGAAAAAATTCTTGCTTTTGAAGCTTCAACAGCAACTTTATGACCTAGTTTGATTAAAGTAAGACAGGCACCTGGAGTAATAGGAGCTCTTTCCTCGAAAGGTTTAGTTTCATGTCTTAGCCATAAAAGGCGCTTATAAGTCTTTTTCATTGGTGTTGTTCCCACAATTGGATGTGTAACTTACCGGAAATTAAGAACTTGTGCTACAAGAATGTAAAACTTTCTAGAGCCCTAACTGCCCGATTACGGAATGGGAATGGATATATTTACGTTATGAATGGCCGAGACCCAAATTTTTTGACGAGGGTTTCGGTAGGGGGTTTTAAGACTATAAACAAATTGAAAGTACTTTGTTTTGAATTCTGGCATCAAGGTGATGAACTCAGTAGAGACCTTCATAAGGAATTCAAAAGGAATATCTATATTATATTTAAGTGAGGCTCCCACATAGAGGCCGTCAAAAACATTATACCACTTTCTAAAATGTGCACCGTAGAAAGGTTTTAATAGAAGGTTGCCGACTCTCAAATTATTTGAAAGTCTCGTGTGAAGAAAGGGACTTGTTCCGTGGAGACTTTTCTTTCCATCTGATTGACTAAGTAGTTGAAGCTCTTGAATTTCACCAAGTAAAGTATATTTCTCTTTTGTTAAGATATAAGTCCAATCAGAAGCGATCATATTATGATCGACGATGGCATCATCAAACTTAAAAACACTTGTCTTGTTTCCGACAGCGGATACATTTAGGTCAAGG